>NZ_JARRQY010000070.1:0-14983 GCF_037381185.1 Acidihalobacter sp. | reverse complement strand
CCACATTCTTACGAATATGTATATTTTATGAAAGAGCAAAAAACCCCACCTATACTGCCCTGGCACTAAGCCAGCTAAAAAGTCTCTTAATGCTGCTTATACGCAGGCAATTCGGGCCACCGTTAAGTTCGGACGGACGCGCCGAATAGGATTGCCCAAATGCTCAGCTGGACCGCCTTCCCACCCACCGGAGCGAATGGCGGCCGCACGCGGCAACGCCGGCTGTGCATATACCTAGAATCGAGAGGAGAAAACCGCATGATGATGAGCACTCGCAAGCTATTTCTTGCCGCACTCGGCGCCGCCTCGCTGCTGTTCGCCACGACGGCGGCACACGCGTCGGACCTGACCGTGCGCTTCGCCTGGTACATGCCGCCGCATACCGCCGTCGCCGACCAGGGCAACGCGATCGCCAAGAAGATCGAGCAGTTGAGCCACGGCAGCATCAAGGTCGAGACCTATCCTTCCGGCTCCTTGCTCAAGGAATCCACCATGGCCTCCGGCCTGAGCAACGGCACCGCCAACATGGGCGTCATGGCCATGCACTGGTGGTCGAAGCTTGAGCCCTCCCTGGGCTGGGACAACATCCCATTCATGGTGACCGACGCGAGCACCCTGCTGAAGAAGCTGCACGGCAAGCTCGGCGCAGACGTCAACAAGGAGTTGAACAAGCACAACGTCGAGGTCATCGGCTGGGGCTTCTACGGCTATGCGATGAGCTATGCCAACAACAAGCACCCCATCAAGGTGCCGTCCGACCTCAAGGGCCTGCGCCTGCGTTCGGAAGGCGATCTGAACGCCAAGTTCCTGATTTCGCAGGGCGCCACTCCGGTCGCGATGGATTCCAGCGAGGTCTATACCGCGATTCAGCGCGGCACGCTGGACGGCGGCGTCTCCGGTCTGTCCACCATCGTCTCGCGCAAGTGGTATGAGGTGACCAAGTACATCACCGCCATCCACTACTGCCCGCTGGTCTATCCGACCATGGTCAACCTGAGCTGGTGGAAGAGCCTCACGCCCGAGCAGCGCTCGATCATCTCCAAGGCCGCGGCCAGCACGGAGAAGGACACCGTTGCGCACATCGAAAACGGGTTCAAGCGTGACATCGCCGCCGCCAAGGCACACGGCGACCACATCTACCGCCCGACCAAGGCCCAGCTGGCCGTCTGGAAGAAGACCGCCTACCAGTTCGAGCTGAAGAAGTACTTGCAGGAAGCCGGCCCGATCGGCAAGCAGTTCGTCAAAGACGCCAGCGCCGGCCAGAAGTAAGAGCCGAGTCAGCCCCCATGTCTGCGAACAGACCTGAACAGACCGGCGCCGCTCCACGGCGCCGGTTTCTCGAACGCGCAACCGTACTGACCGGCCTGCTGGCCGACGTGGCCGGCCATCTTGCCGCCGGCCTGATGCTGCTGCTCACCGCCGGCATCGCACTGCTGATCCTGTTGCGGCTTCTGCACATCGACAATTCCTGGGTCTACGACCTGACGATATTCACGCTCGTCTGGACGGCCTTCATCGGGGCCGTGCTGACGGCATATCGAGACAAACACGTCACCGCCGGCATCGCGCTGGAGAACATCTTCGGACGCGGCATTGTGCTGAGCCTGATACGGTTCGTCATCGTGGCGGGCTTCCTGGTTCTGCTCCTCATTGCCAGCGCCCAGCAATGGCATTCCAGCTTCGTCGACAACGAAACGACGCTGGACGTCGTGCAGTGGCATACCTGGGTCGCCAAAGTGGCGCTGCCGATAAGCGCAGCCCTATGGCTGGTCGCCGAACTGCACAAGTTGCTGCGCCGGCTGACGCGCAAAGACAACTGACTAACGACGTCCCGACAGACGCTATCACCTCAAGAACGGAGCGGACGTGGCCTTTACCCTCACCATACTTTCCCTGGCGGTGCTGCTCATCCTGGGCATTCCCATCGCCATTTCGCTGCTGATCAGCGGCATGCTCGGCTACATGCTGATCATCGGCTTCGAGCCCGGCATGAATGCGCTTGCCAACACGGCCTATCACAGCATCGAGAACTTCGTCATCATCGCCATCCCGCTCTACATCCTGATGGGGCAGGTCATGCTCAAGGGCGGCTCGGGCCGGGATCTGTTCGACCTCGCCCAGCGGGCCACCAAGCGCCTGCCAGGCGGCCTGGCGGTGGCCTCGACCCTGGCGAGTGCGATCTTCGCGGCCATCTCCGGCTCGTCCACCGCGACCGCAGCCACCATCGGCGCGATCAGCATCCCCGAGATGCTCCGCCGCGGCTACGACCGGCGCATGTCCGCCGGCGTGGTGGCCGTCTCCGGCAGTCTCGGCATTCTGATCCCACCCAGCATCTCCTTCATCCTGTACTCGCTGGTCACCGACACCTCCGTAGGCAAACTGTTTCTTGCCGGGATCGTGCCGGGCATCATGCTCGCGGTCCTGTTCAGCCTGTATTCCCTGGTCGCAAGCGCGTTTCGCGCCTCCCACGGGAACACCGCCACGCAGACCGAGGCTTTTCCCGAAGCACCACTGACCTGGGGTATGTTCGGCAGCCTGATGATCATCCCGCTGGTGCTGGGCGGCATCTATCTCGGCATCTTCACCCCCACGGAAGCAGCCGGCGTCGGCGTGATCTACGCCCTCGTCCTGACCGCGTTCTTCAAGCGCACCCTGAGCTGGAAACTGCTATGGGCGGCATCGCGCGACAGCGTGGTGACCAGTTCCCTGATCCTCATGCTCATCGCGGGCGCTTCCGTGTTCGGCAACACGCTCTCGCTGCTGCGCGTGCCGCAGAACGTCGCCATGTGGCTCGACGGCATGCACCTGGGTGCCATGCAGTTTCTCGTCGCGGTCAACTTCCTGTATCTGATTCTTGGCATGTTCATGGATGCCTCGGCCGCCATCCTGGTGACCGTCCCCATTCTGCTACCGGCGCTGCAGGCGCTGAACATCGACCTGATCTGGTTCGGCGTGATCCTAGTCATCAACATGGAAATCGGCGCGGTCACCCCGCCGCTCGGGATGAATCTGTTCGTGGTCAAGGCTATTCAGGAAGACTTCTCTCTACGTGAGATACTAGCCGGATCACTGCCCTACGCCGGGATGGGCCTGATCGGTCTGGTGCTGGTAATGGCGTTCCCCCAAATCGCATTGTGGCTGGCCGGGGCGGGCAGCTGAGCGCCCGCTCGCGCCGACGGGCGATTTGCGGAACGGGGCACGAACCGGACCGCGGTACGGGCCAGGGATCGGCCCCGTTTGGAGACATGGACTCGGCATGAGCCCCCACATCCGTAAGGCGGTGCAAACCACCGTCACCCTCGGCGCCGGCCTCGCGGGCGGCGCCCTGTTCAATCTGATCAGCCTGCCCCTGCCATGGCTGCTCGGTGCCATTCTGGGCTCGGCTGCCGCCGCCATGAGCGGCCTGCCCGTGGGCCTGCCGCGCTGGCTGAGGAACGCGGTGCTGGTAATCGTCGGCCTGATGATTGGCTCCAGCATCCACCCCGGCACGCTGGCCAACGTTGTCCACTGGCCAGTCTCCATGGCCGCCGTTGCCCTCTACGTCGCCGCCTGCACCGCCAGCCTATATGTTCTACTGCGCCGCTTCGCCGGCTTCGATCCCGTCACCGCCTACTTCGCCGCAGCTCCCGGCGGCTTCATGGCCATGACCGTCATCGGCGGCTCCATGGGCGGGCGCGAGCACTCCATCGCGCTGACCCATGCCATCCGTGTGGTGCTCGTCGTATTCACCATCGTCATCAGCTATCACCTGCTGTTCGGCGTCCGCACGGGCATCGCGCCAAGCGCCGCCGGGGTCATGCTCTCGCTGCCCCAGGCACTTGCGCTAGTCGGGATCGGCGGCCTCGGCTGGGCGCTGGGCAAGCTGCTGCGCATCCCCGCCGGGCCCATGCTCGGACCACTACTGCTGATGGCTGCGGCACAACTCTCCGGACTGCCCTTGCCCGCGCTGCCGCAGGCGCCTCTGCTCGTGGCCGAACTGGTGATCGGCAGCGGCATCGGCTCGGATTTCGCCGGCGTGCGTCCGCGCGAACTTCTGCGCGGCATAACGATCTCGTTCATCGGAACCGCTTGGATGCTGCTGCTGTCCGTGCTGTTCAGTCTCGTCCTCGTGCGGCTCACTGGCCTACCCTTCGACGCCTTGTTCCTGGCGCTGTCGCCCGGCGGCCTGTCCGGCATCTCGCTCATCGCCGTGGCGCTGGGAATCGAGCCGGCATTCGTCACGGCGCACAACCTGCTGCGCATCCTGATCATCATGCTCGCCGGACCGCTGGTGTTCCGTTTCATCAAACCGCGCGGGACGGCACCGTCCGACTGAGCGCGAGGCCGTTCGCGTTCCATCCGGACTGCGGAACCTTCCGCCGGCATTCGCATCCGACAAAGCATGCCCACTCAGACGCCAAGCCAGAACGCCAACACCGGACACCTCGGCGTCGTCATGCTCACGCTGATGACTGCGGCGCTGTTCCTGACGCTGCGCAACATGCCGATGATGGCCGAGACCGGGCTGCAGATGGTGTTCTTCAACGCCGTCACCGTGTTCGCCTTCCTCGTGCCCATCGCCCTGATCTCGGCCGAGCTGGCCACCGCTTGGCCCAGGAACGGCGTATTCCACTGGGTCGAGGAAGCTTTCGGCACGCCCTGGGGCCTGACGGCCGCGTGGCTGCAGTGGGTGCAGAGCCTGTTCGGCATCACCTCCATCCTGTCCTACGTCGCGGCCAGCCTGGCCTACGCCTTCGACCCGAAGCTGGCGAACGAGCGCTATTTCATCGTCGCGGTGATTCTCGCCGTGTACTGGTCGGCAACGCTGGCTAACCTGCGCGGCACCCGAGCCTCCGGGCTGATTTCCAGCGTCTGCCTCGGCGCTGGCGTGCTCCTGCCAAGCCTTGTATTGATCGCCCTGGCCGGGCTCTACCTCGCACAGGGCCACCCCTTGCATCTCGACCTCACGCTCAGCGCCGGCAACTGGCTGCCGCTCGCCCACCCGCAGCAGTCGCTGGTGCTGTTCCTAAGCTTCATTTTCGGCGTGGTCGGCATCGAGGTCTCGGCCAGCCACGCGCGCGAGGTACGCGACGTGCGCCGCAACTACCCCATCGCCGTGTTCGCCGCCGCCGTACTCGGCTTCGTCGTCACCCTGCTGGGCGGGCTGGCGGTGGCCGTCGTCGTCCCCAGGGCGCAGCTCGATCTGGTCTCCGGCAGCGTGCAGGCCCTGCAGGCGCTGTTCGACACCTGGCACCTCGGTGCGTTGGTGCCGATCGCCGCGCTGCTGGTGGCGCTGGGCGCAGCGGGCCAGGTCAGCACCTGGGTGGTCGGGCCGGTCAAGGGCCTGTGGGCGGCGGGCCGCGCCGGCAACCTGCCACCCGCGCTGCAGGAGGTCAACGGGCAGGGCGTACCGCGCAACCTGCTCATCGTGCAAGCACTGGCGATGAGCGCAGTAGCGCTGGTGTTTCTCGTCGTGCCCTCGGTCGACACCGCCTTTCTGCTGCTTACCTCCGCGGCAGTGATCCTGTACGCCGCGATGTACCTCATACTGTTCGCCGCCGCCATCCGCCTGCGCTACGCCGAGCCCGACACCCCGCGTCCTTACCGTGTGCCCGGCGGGCGCACCTGGGGCCTGTGGCTGGTCGCCGGCACTGGCTTCGCCACCACCCTCGCCTGCCTGTTCATCAGCCTGCTGCCGCCGGGTGGCGGCGTCGCCGAAGGCGTGTACGCGCCGGCGATGCTTGGCACGCTGGCGTTGATGATCGTCCTTCCCCTGCTGCTCTACCGCTGGCGCCGGCCGGCTTGGGCCAACGTCATTGGCGCCCTCTCCCCCGCGCACGGGAGAGGGAATCATGCGATGTCATCGGATAGTGGTATAAACACTTCTCCCGATACGCACGGCAATGGAGGAGGGAAATGACGCCGGCAAAGCCGCCAAAACCGACTCAATCCCTTCCACCACCCGACGTTGTCGTCTCCCCTCTCCCGGATGCGAGAGAGGGGCCGGAGGAGAGGGCAACAAAACACGCGCGCCTGCTGAAACACGCCAAAACCCTACGCGCCCACCAGACGGAAGCGGAACGGAAACACTGGTGCCAGCTCCGCGCAAAAGGCTTCTGCGGCCTGAAGTTCAAACGCCAGAAACCCATCCGCTCCTACATTCTTGATTTCGTCTGCATGGAACATCGACTGATCGTCGAAGCAGACTGCGGGCAACACGGTGGTGCCAGAGACGACCGGCGAGACGCCAGGTTCGACGCGCAGGACTACACCGTATTGCGCTTCTGGAACCATGAGATCCTGAACGAAACCGACGCGGTGCTGGAACGCATCCGTGCAACACTTTCGACCCTCTCTCCCGCCCCCTCTCCCCAGCAGGGAGAGGGGGCTGAGCTATTGCGCGTTCGATCACTCCAACTCCCCTCTCCCTGCCAGGGAGAGGGGCCGGGGGAGAGGGTAAAAAAACCACACGCAAGGAGTCCGTACCATGGTCAAAAAACTTCAACCCGACGCCGACCTCGCCCCCACCTACGGCTCCCGCGCCATGGCCGAACCGGTACCGAAATACACGCTGCCGGACGGAGAAATGACGCCGCAGACGGCCTACCAGCTGATCCACGACGAACTCATGCTCGACGGCAACGCCCGCCTCAATCTCGCCACCTTCGTCACCACCTGGATGGAGCCCGAGGCAGAGCGGCTGATGGCCGAGACCTTCGACAAGAACATGATCGACAAGGACGAGTACCCGCAGACCGCGGAGATCGAGACGCGCTGCGTCAACATGATCGCGCGCCTGTTCAATGCCCCCGAGGACTGCGAGGCGGTGGGCGTGTCCGCGATCGGCTCCAGCGAGGCGGTGATGCTCGCCGGCATGGCGCTCAAGTGGCGCTGGCGGGCACGGCGCGAGGCTGCCGGCAAACCGGTAGGCAAGCCCAACCTGATCCTCGGCGCCAACGTGCAGGTGGTGTGGGAGAAGTTCTGCCGCTACTGGGAGGTCGAACCGCGCTACATCCCGATGCAGGAAGGCCGCTACGTCATCGCCCCCGACGAGGTGGTCGAGCGCATCGACGAGAACACCATCGGCGTGGTCGCCATCCTCGGCACCACCTTCACCGGCGAGTTCGAGCCCATCGAAGCGATCCACGACGCCGTGGTCGCGCACAACGCCGCGCATGATCTGGCCGTGCCGCTGCACATCGACGCCGCCAGCGGCGGCTTCGTCGCGCCGTTCATCCACCCCGAGCTGCGCTGGGACTTCCGCCTGCCCAACGTCGTCTCCATCAACGCCTCCGGCCACAAGTACGGACTGGTCTATCCCGGCGTCGGCTGGGCGGTGTGGCGCGACAAGCAGCACCTGCCCGAAGAGCTGGTGTTCCACGTCAACTACCTGGGCGGCGACATGCCGACCTTCACCCTGAACTTCTCGCGCCCCGGCAACCAGATCGTCGGCCAGTACTACAACTTCCTGCGTCTCGGCCGCGAGGGCTACACGCGCATCATGTCCACGCTGCGCGACACCGCCACCGAGCTATCCTCGAAGATCGCCGCCCTCGGTCCCTTCGAACTGCTCAGCGACGGCTCCGCCATCCCGGTGTTCGCCTTCCGCCTCAAGGACGCCTCGCGCTATTCCGTGTACGACGTCTCCGAACGCCTGCGCGTCCGCGGCTGGCAGGTGCCGGCCTACACCATGCCGCCCGAGGCCGAGAGCGTCGCCGTGCTGCGCGTGGTGGTGCGCGAAGGCTTCTCGCGCGACATGGCCGACATGCTGATGAACGACTTGGACAAGGTCATCGAGGAACTCGAGGCCGATCCGCCCAGCCGCCCCAAGCAGGCCGAGGCAGACGGCCACTTCCACCATGGCTGAAGCCGTCCAGGCAAGCGCGGGCGGAAAAGCGGGCGACAGGCTCGGCACCGGCGCGCTGCTCTCCATCGGCATCGGCGGCATGATCGGTGGCGGCATCTTCGCCGTCACCGGTCTGACCATCGAGCTGACCCGCGGCGCGGCGCCGCTCGCCTTCGCCGCGTCGGGCGTCGTCGCCCTGCTCACCGCCTGGTCCTACCTCAAGCTCACCCTGCGCTACCCCAGCGCAGGGGGCACAGTGGAGTTTCTCAACCGCGCCTTCGGCCCCGGCGTGTTCACCGGCGCGCTCAACATCCTGTTGTGCCTGAGCTACGTCATCCTGCTCGCCGTCTACGCCTACGCCTTCGGCAGCTACGGCGCGGAACTGTTCGGCGGCGGCGAGACCACCCGCCAGATCCTCGCCAGCGCGGTCCTGATCGTGCTCGCGGTGCTCAACTTTCTCGGCCCGCACCTGGTCATCCGCAGCGAGAACAGCCTCAACGTACTCAAGCTGATCCTGCTCGCCGGCTTCATCGCCGCCGGCCTGCTGATGCCCGGCGAACCCGCGCGGCTCGCACCCGTGCAGTGGGTCGCCCCGCTGCCACTGCTCGCCGGCGCCATGGTCATCTTCCTCAACTACGAAGGCTTCGAACTCATCGCCAATGCCGCACCGCAGGCCGCCGACCCGCGCCGCTCGATGCCCATCGCCTATCTCGGCGGCGTCGCCATCGTGCTGCTGGTCTACATGGGCATCGCTGCCGCCGTGCTGCTGCACCTCGGCTTCGGCGCGATCGCCGCGCACCGCGACAACGTGCTATCCGCCGCCGCGCAGCAGATGCTAGGCCACGGCGGCGCCGTCGCCATCGTCGTCGCCGCGCTGGCCGCCACCGCTTCGGCCATCAACGCCACCTTCTACAGTTCCGGCCGGCTCACCTATCTCATTGCCAAGTACGGCGAACTGCCCGAAGCCTTCGAACACGACATCCGCAACCAGCCGGTCGAAGGCCTGGCGCTGTTTGCCGTGCTCGCCCTGCTGCTGGTCAACGGCGTACCGCTGTCGGCCATCGCCGCACTGGGCAGCGCCGGATTCCTGCTGGTGTTCGCCGCGGTCAATCTGGCCAACCTGCGCCTGGCCCGCGAAACCGGCGCCCGCCCGGCACTGGCCGCCGCCGGCCTGGTCGCCTGCGTGCTGGCGCTCGCGGCACTGTGCATCCAGGTGCTCAGCGATGCGCACACCCGTTGGCAGATCGGCGGTCTTGCCGCGCTGATCGGCTTTTCCCTCGTCACCGAATTGATCTATCGCCGATTCAGCGGCCGCAGCATCCATATGGGGCGGCGAACGGAGAACCGCTGAGAGCGCGCCGCCTGCATGACTTTCAGTTGTCGCGACCGCCCAGGCGCTGCGACAACATCTGCTTCAGCTCCGCAATCTCCTCGCGCAATCGCCGCACCTCGCCGTGCAGATCCGCTTCGATGTGGTCCTGCGTCATCTGCAAGACGTGCACGGTCTCTTCGTGCTCGGCCTCGCTATAGGTCTGCATCGCGTTCACGATGATGCCGATGAACAGATTCAGCATGGTGAAGGTGGCCACGAGGATGAAGGGTACGAAGAAGGCCCAGGCGTAGGGGAAATTCTCCATCACCGGCCGGGCTATCCCCATCGACCAACTCTCCAGCGTCATGATCTGGAACAGCGTGTATAGCGACCGCCCCAGGGTACCGAACCAGGCCGGATAATCCGCGCCGAACAGATTCGTGGCGATAACGCCGAAAACATAGAACAGGATCGCCAGCACGACGATGATCGAGCCCAGTCCCGGGATGGCCGCGAGCAGCGCGCCCACGACGCGGCGCATGGAGGGCACCATGGTCAGCAGCCGCAAGACCCGCAGAACCCTGAGCGCCCGCAGCACGGAGAAGGGACCGGCGGCCGGCACCAGCGCGATCGCCACGACGGAGAAATCGAACACGCTCCAGGGGTCGCGCCAGAACGCCAGCTTGTGCACATACAGGCGTATGGCGATCTCGACCACGAACGCGGCCACAATCGCCTGATCCAGAACGATGAGGACCGAACCCCAGTTCGCCATGACGCGGGGCGATGTTTGGAGGCCAAGCACTACCGCATTGGCGAGGATGAGCCCCACGATGCCCCGCTGCACCGCGGGCCTTTCGATAAAGGCGCGCAGTCGTTCGCGCAATCTGCCTCCCATCGGCTTCATCAAAGAATTCTCCTAAAGCTGGCGCCGCCCGCTCCGGCGTCATACCGCACGGAGGAAGCTGTATTGTAAGTCGACACGGCGGACCGCACGAGACAGGCTCGTACGCCGATGCGGCAACTCAGGACATCATTGCCCCTCGGCAGGCAGCCCATAACGGAATCCAGATCGGGCAACCTCGAACACCTAACGCCGCAGCCGCGCATTTACGCGCATACGCCAGTTCGGATACCGCTCACGCCTCGGATGCTCTTCTTCGCAGCAGGAGCATGGACAGCGGCGCGGTGATCGCCCATGGAAACCCGAGCAACAGCAATCCGTACGCGTAGTTTGGGAAAAGTAAACGGTGGCAATCATAGGGGTGACGACAGCATTGGCCAGGAAGGCGAGCCTTACCCTTCCCTCCGAACCCGTTCGGCCCAGTGCCGGGATTGCCACCAGCGTCGCCAAGCCCATGGCTATGTAACCGATCGCGTCGAAATCCCAGAACAGTGAATGCGGCGGACAGTGAAGGCATTGGTAAAATCAAGGGAAATCCCCTCTTCGCCTGGCTGCCTACATGCATTTCGGTAGCCGTGGCGTAGATCACTGGGGCTTCGCATTCTTCGTTCCGAGGCGCTAGTGTGTTCCACCGGGTCGAGCGCAGTCGGCCGACTCCGCACGGAGGATCGGCTGGAATCATGGGGCTTGATCGCAGGCGAAGCCGCTCCCCGACCGTTCAATGAGTACGCAACTTGAGATCTCAATGACCCCACACCTTCAGGATCCCGACGATTATGACGATCTTGCCGCGCAGCATGTTTCCATCCGGCGCGTGCTGGCGCTGTTCGCCCCCTATCGGAAGCGGATCGCTGCGGTCAGTTTGCTTATGGTGGTAGCTTCGGCGACTGGCCTGGCAGGTCCGTTCCTGCTGCGTGCGGTCATCGATGAAGCCTTGCCACGGAACGATATCGGGCTGCTAGTCTGGCTGGTGGCGGGCATGATCCTTGTGGCGTTTCTGTCGGCTGCGATCAGCGCTGGTCAAGTCATCCTCAGTTCACGCATCGGACAGACGGTTCTGCACGATCTGCGGGTGAGGCTCTACGCCCATCTCCAAAGCCTCTCGCTGCGTTTTTTCACCGGAACCCGAGTGGGCGAAGTTCAATCGCGCATCGCCAGTGACATCGACGGGCTGCAATCGCTGGTGACCGAAACCGCGAATGAACTCGGCCGCTCGCTCAGCGCGGTCGTCATGACCGCCATCGCCATTCTGATCCTCGACTGGCGGCTGGCACTCTTCGTTCTATTCATCGTGCCGGGGACGGTCCTGATCAGCAATCGCGTGGCCCGGGTGCGCGAGGCTCTGACCTACCAGCAACAGGCGCGCGCTGCCGATATGTCGGTCGCCGTGCAGGAGACGCTTTCAGCGTCGGGGATCATCCTCGCCCGCACCATGGGACGGGGACCGCATCTGACGCAACGTTTCGCCCGCATCTCGGGCGACCTGGCGAAACTTGAAGTGAAATCCCATACCGCTGGTGAATGGCAATGGTCGCTGATCGGCTTTGCGTTGGCGGTCCTGCCGGCGATCACGTTGCTGGCAGGCGGGCTGCTGACGCGGACCGGCAACCCCGCTACCATCGGAACGCTGGTCGCGATGATCGCTCTGCAGGAGCAACTTTTGTGGCCCTTCGAACAGTTGCTGGAAATCGGCCGGGACACACGAAAAACGCGCGCCCTGTTCGCCCGGATTTTCGAGTATCTGGACAAGCCCGTCGAAATCACCGAGCGGCCCGATCCCGTTACAATCCGGCGTGCGGACATGCGCGGCGAGGTGGAACTGAACCATGTCAGCTTCGCCTATCGGGAGGAAGGCCGTCCCGCCGTCCACGACATCAGCTTGACCATTCCCGCAGGCAGCCATGTCGCAATCGTCGGTCCGACCGGTTCTGGCAAGACGACGTTGGGATATCTGCTGGCGCGACTTTACGATGTGGACAGCGGCGCGATCCGGTTCGACGGCGTCGATCTGCGCGACATGAGCTTTCAATCACTGTCCGAAATGCTTGGTGTCGTCTCGCAGGATCCCTATCTGCTGCATGCTTCGGTGGCGGAGAACCTGCGCTTCGCAAAGCCCGACGCGACCGAAGCCGAATTGTTCGCGGCGGCAAAGATCGCCCAGATCCACGACCATGTCGCGTCGCTGCCCGAAGGCTACGGCACGCTGGTAGGCGAAGATGGCTACCGCTTCTCCGGAGGCGAGAAGCAGCGTCTGGTACTGGCCCGCACTATCCTGCGCGACCCGCCAGTGCTGCTGCTGGATGAGGCGACCAGTGCTCTCGATACCCGAACCGAACGCGCAATGTCATTGGCGCTGACACGGATGTCGAAGGACCGTACAACGATTACCATTGCGCACCGGCTGTCGACCATCCGCCATGCCGACCTGATCGTGGTCATGCAGGCGGGGCGCATCGTGGAACAGGGCAGCCATGACCAGTTGGTGGCTCTCAACGGCATTTATGCGGGTCTGTTGCGGGGTGCGTGATCTTGCAATGGACTACCGCTCACCGCTTTGAAGCCATTCCTTTCGCAGGATGGCGAACTGCATGGTATTTTCGAAGATTGGTTCTCCGCTTTCGTCCTTTTTGAACGATACATATTCGAGAAACAACCCCTCCTGCCGCATCCCCAATCGCTCGCACAGACGCCGGGAGGCGCGGTTGTGGTCCTCTACATAGGCATAGAGCCGGCGGGCGCCTCTGACGCTGAACAGATAGCTGAACAAAGCCCTGGCGGCTTCGGTAGCAAATCCACAGTCACTGAAATCCCCATTGAAATTCCACCCGACCGCGAACGTGTCCTCTTCGGGAATGGCAAACACGTCTCCGATCACTTCGCCTGAATCTTTCAGGCAGACAGCGATGTGGTCATCGCTTCGGCTTCGATTTTCAACCTCCGCTTCAGCCGCATCCATGCCCTCGAGTTTCATGGAGAGAAAGCAACTCGCTCCGGGTTCATTTAGATATGCGTAAAGCCCGGGCGCATCCCCGCTCCGGAAATTTCTGAGGACAAGCCGGTTCGTTTCAATAGCGTCCATACAACCTCTTTAGTGGCACCCAATCCTGAGTTGGCAACTCAATGTGGCTGGCTCGAAAAAGATAGAGGGTCAGATACCCTCTTGCCTTTTGCCTCACTCAGCAGACACGACAGGCGACGAGGAAAATTTTCTACGCTGCCCACAGGAACCGGCCGTGCAAACGACTGATTTACGAGGGCGGCGACCGGCAGCAGCTGCCCGGAGCCGCCTATGTCCCCGATCGTCCCCGACCAGTCATGTGCATGTATCCATCAGACGATCGGCTATCGGACGCATGCTGACACGGGAGCAACTTAACAGCGATGCGGCGTTGGGAAAACCGACGGAGATTCAGTGTTGATTGTCTCCCCATATCCCACTATGTTCATAGCGCCTATTTTGGGGTTCTTGGCGAACTGCATCTTGAAGCCGCCCTATACGACAGACACATCAGGCGCCATCCGAACAGGTCGGCACAGAGCACCCATCCATGTCCTCGTTTGAAGTCATCATCCGCAACAGCGTCGAACTCGAGCGAGTCCTGAGCACAAATCTCGGTGCAAAGGGTCCGGACCTCCATGCCAAGCTGGACAGTGTGCGCTGGCGCCTGTCCACCGCCCTGATCACGCAGCTCGAGTATCTGATTAACGTGCGGAACGAGGCGGTGAACGCGGCGATAGTCCCGGATGACGTTACCGAGTTCAAGTCCACGTTTGCGAGCGTCATTCAGGCCTTTGAGCGGATGGTTGGCCCAAACGCGCCTCGCGCGGCAACCAAGCCCCCTGAGTCGGCAAAGTTTCCTGTCATAACCCCGATTGCGGAGCGTGTCGAGCCGGTGGCTACGCCCATGAGCAGGTCCATGGGCATGACGGCACCATCTGGCTGGCAGATCGCGCAGCAAGACACGGCCATAGAAGAAATGCTTGGTGCCCTGCTGACATGCGGCGAGCATGAACTCAGTACGAGCGCTCCGAACAAAGCGCCGGCCATGGTTGGAATATGCGAAACGCTTGATGAGGCCGAGGCAAGAACTCCGGCCAGAGAGATAACGATCGGCGCCCTGCTGCTTCGTCCATCACTTGAATAGGCATGTTGCACGATGCCCGCATGAGATAGGCGCAGCCCATTGCTGCGAATCTCTGAGGATGTGCTGCTCTCGACCCCAAGCAGTCAGTTAGTCGTTCTTGGTCCCAATGGCCGGTATTTTCATCAGCAGTCATCCGGGTTCGAATCATCAATTAGGCATCGCAGATGATGAGGAAGAAGCCAAAAGATGCCTTAGGTGATATTTTGCACAGTCCTGCATGTTGGATAGTCTGAGCATGCCCAGAACTGTTTGCCAGCATGGGCCCCTTTTTTAGCTGTGCGCACAATCATGGGGCTCCCACATTTCGGACACCTACGCTCGGCAGAAGGATCGGAGCGAGCTTTAAGTCGCTGGACGTGCTGTACGTGTGTTCTCCGAGTGGGGCCTAGCCGACCTAACTGTATTTGAGTCAGAGCCCCTTGGACTTGTGACTCACTGAGTACCGGCTCAGTGAACGACTTGATGTAGGTGATGTAACCACCACTTTTCGTGACATTAGCAGGCATAGGAGATTTGAACGTGCTGTTTCCTACAAAAACGACTACCGAGTGGATAGTCTCAGCGGGTAGATCAAGTGCCGCCTCCAGCGCTTTTACGTGTTTGTAGTTCTGACGGAGGGGGTTTTGGAACTTGAAGGATTTCTTGAATATCTGCTGTGTCCACTGTGATTGATGTTCACCTCCGAAAATCCAGCCCTTCATGTTCTTAGTTTCTACGACAAAAATGCCAAACCGAGACACGAAGATATGATCGATCTGCGTAGTCCCATCAAGAGTCGGTATTGTTACGTTATGAAT
>NZ_JARRQY010000069.1:0-15062 GCF_037381185.1 Acidihalobacter sp. | reverse complement strand
GTTGGGGGTGAGTGCAACGAACCCCAACATGAGCTGCGCCGTCCGCGTTGGGGTGCGCTTCGCTTACCCCAACCTACGTTTCCGATTCGTAGTTCAGTGGCTTGGGTACGTTCTATTTTATCTTGTCGATTCCCGTTAGGCCTTGCCTCGAGCGTGCGCCCCGGCGCGGGGTCGGGCGGCAGGGAGACCGCCCGAGCAGCCTTTCGCAGGGATGCGAATGGCTGCGGTGCCCCGTGACGGGGTGTGTGCTCGTGGTTTGCCCGTAGGGTCAAGGCCTTTCGGGCGCCTGTCTTTCGTACCTTTCTTTGGGCGTGCTAAAGAAAGGTACTCGGGCGCGTCACCAATTCAGATTAGAGCTGCCATCATCCGAATCGCGCCCGAAATAAACCACCCAAACCCGAAATCCAACATATTGCCTAGCAATATCGTCGATTACGGAGTAACAACCGCACAGTGCACTAGAATCGGACTTCCCTCCGATTCGATCAGCTGCCCTGTGAGCCTCGACACCCTACGCAACTGCCCCCTGTTCTCCGCCCTCGACGACGCCCAACTCGCCGAAGCCGCCGCCGACATGCGCCGCGTAACACTCGCCGCCGGCAGCACCCTGTTCCTGCAGGGCGACGAGGCGCAGCGGTACTACGTGGTCGACAGCGGCCTCATCAAACTGACGCGCCTGTCCAGCGACGGCGAGGAAAAAGTGATCGAAATGATCCGCCCCGGCGAATCCTTCGCCGAGGCGGTCATGTTCATGGACGCCACACGCTACCCGGTCACCGCTCAGGCCGTCGACGACAGCGTCGTACTGGGCCTGACCAACCAACGCTTCCTCGGTTTGCTGTACGAAAACAACCGACTCGCGCTGCGCATGCTGGGCCAGTTGAGCATGCGCGTACACGGACTGGTGCAGGAAATCGAGAAACTGACCCTGCACGACGCCACCTACCGTCTGGTCAACTATCTGATCGTGGAATGCGAGCGCAGCGCCAGCACCACACTCACGGCGTTCAAACAGGTCATTGCCTCGCGTCTAGGCATCACGCCGGAGACCTTTTCACGCCTGGTGCAGCGGCTGCGCAACGCCGGCCTGCTCGAATTGCACGGCGCCGAAGTCATCATCAAGGATCTCGTCGCCTTGCGCACCTATCTGATCGGGAACTGATGCCGATCCACACAAAATCCACGAGAAAAAATAATCATATTCTAATGAACTTGCCGCCATGCCGCAGGTCGAACGCTATCTTTCCACGGACATAGCGCAGCAGGAGGCTGACCCATGCAGACCACCCATTCATCCAACAACCGTGCCTGGACGCCCGAAAGCCTGTTTGCCCTCGTCGGCATCATGGCGCTCGGCGTGCGACTGGTACAGGGCTGGATCTTCTGGGGCGGCGCCTCGCGCAGGCTGTTCTACGATTTCCATTCCGCCCACGGCAGTCTTTACGCGGTGAAGATGGATCCGAGCGTGGCAGGCTACGTGGCCAACAAGCTGGTCCACGCCATGCCCGGCTCGATGTTCCCCGGACTGATCGAATGGATCGTGCTGCACGGCAGCTTCCTGCACTTCATGGTCTGGTTCTGGACGCTGGTGGAACTGGTCGTCGGCGTCGGCCTGATCCTGGGTATCGCCACCCGCTTCTTGGCCTTTGCCAGCATGGGCCTCAACGTCTCGCTGATGCTCATCTTCGGCTGGATGGGCTCGACCTGCGTGGACGAGTGGACCATGGCGGCCGCCGGCTTCGCCATGGGAACCACGCTCATGCTCACCGGCGGCGGCAGCTGGTCTCTCGACCAGTGGCTGGCCAATCGCTCGAACGCGCTCTCCGAGCGGGGCTGGTTTCGCCTGCTGTTTTCCGGCCCCCTGCCACTCGAGGTCACGCGCCGCTGGGGCATCGCGCTAGGCCTGTTATCACTGCTGTTCACCGCCGGTTTCTACCAGTATCTACACGGCGCCGTCTTTACGCCTCTGCACGCACGGGTCAATTTCCACCACTACTCGCTCGCCTTGAGTGACGCGACGGCAACCGCCGACGGCAGCGTACGCTTCTCCGCCTACGTGAATGCCGGCCCCGACACCGGCAAGCTGTACCTGATCGGAGCCGAACTGCTCAATGCCCGGGGCAATCCGGTCGAACAGTGGAGCGGACAACGGCTCAGTTCGCTGCCCTCCAAGGCCATAGACAACCGTTTCACGCAAGCCTGGGCATCGCAGTTCAAACCGACCGCCTACGGCATCGGCGGCGTGACCGGCGCCAAGGCCCGCATCGACCTGCCCGGTCTCGCGAACCTGCAGGCAGGCAGCTATACGCTGCGCCTGCGCGATATCGACGGCAAGCAATGGAAACTCCCGTTCACATTGAAGTGATGCCGAGCGGAGGATAGGTTCATACGCCCCGTGCATCGCGCGCTCGGCCGCATTAGCATTGACGGCAGACTCACGACTGCGATACCGGGATGAACGAGCCCCTGTCCATCCGAGGCGTCCTGCTCGACCTCAGTGGCGTACTGCATGTAGGCAACACCGCGCTACCAGGCGCAGTCTCCGCCCTGCGGAGACTGCGCTCCATCGGGCTGCCGCTGCGTTACGTGACCAACACCACGCGACAACCTCGCGTGAGCCTCGTCGAACGGCTTAATTCGATGGGCTTTGCGATCGCGGCGGAAGAAGTTCTCACGCCGACGCAGGCTGCTCTCGCGTATCTGAAGGATCATGCGCTACGCCCATATCTGCTGATACACCCCGAACTGCACGTCGAATTCTCCGGTATGGATACACGCAGCCCGAATGCCGTGGTACTCGGCGATGCCGCGCAGGATTTCACCTATGACAACCTGAACGCGGCCTTCCGCCTGCTGATGGAAGGCGCGCCACTATTGGCACTCGGCGACAACCGCTACTTTCGCGAGCCTGACGGGCTATCGCTCGATATCGGCCCGTTCAAGACCGCGCTCGAATACGCCGCCGACACCCGCGCCCGTGTACTGGGAAAACCCGCCCCGGCCTTCTTCCACCAGGCCGTCGCTGCACTGGGTTGCACACCGGCGGAAACGCTGATGATCGGCGACGATGCGACCGCCGATGTCGACGGCGCCCTGCGCGCCGGCCTGCAGGGCCTGCTCGTACGCACCGGCAAGTACCGCAACGGTGACGAAAGACGCATCGAATCCCCCGGGGCGGTGCTTCTGGACGACCTGCCGGCGGCGGTCGAATGGATTCTGGAAAAGCGCTGAACCGGCTTGCCCGGCCTCACTGCCGCGCCGTTTGCGCACGCAGACCGAAATAACCCACCAGCCCACCGCCCGCCGCCAATGCCGCTCCCATGACGAAACTGGCCGCAGGCGACACCCCGCTCCAGACGTAACCGCTAACCAAGGCGCCGAGCGCACCGCCTACGCCGAAGCCGACGCTGGAGTACAGTGCCTGGCCCCGGCCCTGCAAGCGTCCAGGGAAATAGCGGTAAATCAGATGAATCGCGGCGGCATGATAGATCCCGTAGCTGGCCGCATGCAGCGTCTGACCGAACACCAGCGCCGGCAGGCTGTCGACCAGGGCGGCGATCAGCAACCAGCGCACGGCGGTGGCGAACAATGCGAAGATGAGCAGGCGCCGCGCCCCGAAGCGCGGCAGCAGGCGTGGCATGAACAGAAACACCACGATTTCGGCCAATACGCCAAGCGCCCACAGCTGGCCGGTCAGGGCGGAACTGTAGCCATGCTCGCGCAGATACAGGGTGAAAAAGGCGTAGTACGGCCCGTGGCTGGCCTGGATCAGCAGGCAGGTCGCGAACAAGGCCAGTACCGCCGGCCGGCGCAGCACGGCCCCCATGCGATGATCGACGGTATCTCGATGGTCGACTGCCGGCGGCGCCGGCACGCTCAGGCTGGTCAGCCACAGCGCCGCCAACAGCGCGGCGATGACCGGGACCAGCCAGGTCACCGACACATGGCCGAAGGCCTCGCCGAGCAGCACCACGCTGACCACGAAACCGATCGAACCCCACAGGCGGATCCGGCTGTAGTGATGATCCGCCACGCCCAGATGCCCCAGCGTAGCGGCCTCGAACTGGGGCAGCGCCGCGTTCCAGAAAAAGCTGAACGCCCCGACCACCAGCGCCAGCCACCAGGCGCCGTGGCCGAGAAACACGCCGATGAAACTCAGCGCCGCAAGTAGTGCGCCGAGGCGAATGACCTGCATCCGCCGGCCGCTGCGATCGGCCAGCCACCCCCACAGAAAGGGGGCCACGATCTTGGTCGCCATCGGCACGGCCACCAGCACGCCGATGGCGACCGGCGCATAACCGAAATGCTGGAGATAGAGACTCCAGTACGGCACGAACGCGCCGGTGATTGTGAAATAGACGAAATAGAACGCGGACAGGCGCCAATACGGCGTTGCGGTGGAAGGGTCGGCAGTCGCGCGGGGAAACGGCGACATGCGCGTCAGCCGCGCCCGCCCTGCTCGTCGACCAGCGTCGACACGCGCCACCCGCCCGCACCGTCCAAGGACAGCTGCGCATGCAGCAGCGGCAGCACGTCCCGCAGCATCGCCTCCAGCCCCCACGGCGGATTCACCAACAGCATGCCGCTACCGTAGAGACCGCGCCCGGACGACGGTTCGTCAACGCTCAGTTCCGCCACCAGAATGTCAGGTATACCGAGCGTTGCGACTTCCTCCAACCAGGCTGCAGCCGGTTTGTTCGGCAGCAACGGGTACCACACGGCGACCAGCCCCTGGCGGAAACGCCCGTGAATCAGCTTCAGCGCCTGAGTCAGGCGCTGATACTCTCCGCGGGCCTCGTAGCTCGGATCGATGAGCACCAGCCCGCGCCCGCTGGCCGGCGGCAGATGCGCCTTGAGCGCCCGGTAGCCGTCGCCGTGCTCGGCGCGTGCACCGGGCAGGCCGCGCAGATTTTCGGCCAGGCGCGGGAACACGTTGTTGTGGCCTTCCACCGCCACCAGCCGGTCCTTTTCCCGCAACTGCCACACAACCAGGCGCGGCGAACCGGGATAGCGCAGCAGCTCGCCTTCGGCGTTCTCCGCCGCCACGGCATCCAACCAGGCATCGATCGCAGGATGCAGCCCGCGCTCGTCCCACAATCGCCCCACCCCGCCGCGGTATTCCCCGACCTTGAGCGCCTGGGCGCTGTTCAAGGCGTACAAGCCGTCACCGCCGTGGGTGTCCAGGACGAAGAACGGCTTGGCCTTGCGGCGCAGCGCCTCAAGCAGCGCGAGCAGCACCACGTGCTTGAGCACGTCGGCGTGGTTGCCGGCGTGAAAACCATGTTGATAGGCGAACATATGCGCAGTTTCTGCGATTCAGGGCGTCTGCGCGGGTATGTCGGCCAGCTCCGTGTGCACCTCGGCGTTCTGTGCACGCTGGCGCAGCATGTGGTCCATCAGCACGACCGCGAGCATCGCCTCGGCGATGGGCGTAGCTCGGATGCCGACGCAGGGATCGTGGCGCCCTTCGGTAACCACTTCCACCGGCTCGCCCTGCAGATTGACCGTACGCCCCGGCAGACGCAGGCTGGAGGTGGGCTTGAGCGCGATGCTCACGGTAATGGCCTGGCCGCTGGAGATGCCGCCGAGGATGCCACCGGCGTTGTTGCCGAGAAAACCCTCGGGGGTGATCTCGTCGCGATGCTCGGTGCCCTTCTGCTCCACGCTGGCAAAGCCGGCGCCGATCTCCACGCCCTTGACCGCGTTGATGCTCATCATGGCGTGGGCGATGTCGGCATCGAGCCGGTCGAAGATCGGCTCGCCCCAGCCGGGCGGTACGCCCACGGCCACCACGTTGACCCGCGCGCCGATGGAATCGCCCGATTTGCGCAGCGCGTCCATATAGGCTTCCAGCTCGGGGACCTTGGCGGCGTCCGGAAAGAAGAACGGATTTTCCTCGACCACGGACCAGTCGAAACCTTCCGGACGGATCGGTCCGAGCTGCGAAAGATAGCCGCGCACGGCCACGCCGAAACGTTCGGCCAGATACTTCTTGGCGATCGCCCCGGCGGCCACGCGCATGGCCGTCTCGCGCGCCGAGGAACGCCCCCCGCCGCGGTAGTCGCGCAGACCGTACTTCTTGTAGTAGGTGTAGTCGGCATGGCCCGGACGGAAGCGGTCCATGATCTTGCCGTAGTCCTTGGAACGCTGGTCGACGTTCTCGATCATCAGCGCGATCGGCGTGCCGGTGGTGCGCCCCTCGAACACGCCTGACAGAATGCGTACGTTGTCCGGTTCACGGCGCTGCGTGGTGTGGCGGGTCTTGCCCGGACGGCGGCGCTCGAGGTCTGCCTGCAGATCCGCCTCGCTCAGTTCCAGCCCTGGAGGGCAGCCGTCGACGATGCAGCCGATGGCCGCGCCGTGACTTTCGCCGAAGGACGTTACGGTGAAGAGTTTGCCGATGCTGTTGCCTGACATGTAGCGGAATTCCTGAGTAAACGTGGCCGGTTACGCCAAAGCGTCGGTCGACCGTGCCGGCAGACGTACGACCAAGCCCTCAATCATACCAGAGGCTCATCGGGAGCCTGCGCCACGCCAACACTGAGTCCGCCTTCGCCGGGCGCCGCGTCTTCGTGCGGGAGAGGCTCGTCCACCCAACGTCCGCCACCTAACAAACTCAGGCGGCGTTGATGAAAGACCCGCAGCGTGCTGCGGTGCGCCACACTGGCGATCGCGGCATTCGGCATCGTCTCGGTAAGCAGCGTGTACAGAGCACGCTCCGCGGGTTCGTCCAACGCTGAAGTGGCCTCATCGAGGAAGACGTAATCGGGCTGCTGAAGCAGCACGCGCGCGATGGCTACGCGCTGCTGTTCGCCCAGCGATAGCACCTGCGACCAAGGCTCGAGTTCGCCGAGGTGCGGAATGAGCGCAGGCAGGCCGACCGCCTCCAGCACGTCATGCAGCCGCTCGTCCGGCGTTGCCGGGCTGCCCGACGGATACAGCAGCACATTCCGCAGACTCCCGAGCGGCAGATACGGCCTCTGCGGCAGAAACAGCGCGCGGTCGCCGCTCGGCAGCTCGATCTCGCCCGAACCGAACGGCCACAGGCCCGCCATGGCGCGCAACAACGTGCTCTTGCCCACCCCCGAAGGTCCCGAGATCAACAGACGTTCACCGCGTTCGACGCTCAACGTCATGTCGCTCACGATGGTCTGTCCTGAAGGTAGACAGATATTCAGTCCCCGTACCTGCAGGCGCTCGCCCACACTCCGCTTGATACGCAGTTCCTGCGCCTGCATCTCCTCGATTTCCTCGATACGACCGAGGAAACCACGCAGTCGGTCGACCACCGCATGCCATTGAGCGAAGCTGTCGTAGCTCTGCGCCAGATAGGCGAAGGACCCCTGCACGTTGCCGAAAGCGGAACCCACCTGCATGAGGAATCCAAGGGGTACGGCTTTGGCGAAATAGGCCGAGGCCGTAGCGAGAATCGGCAAAATGATCGCAACTTGGCCGAAATAACTGCTGAACCAGTTGAAACGCTTTTGTCGCAGGATCAGGCGCTTATAGTTCCCGTACACGTGATCGAATCGGTAATCGAAATTGGCCCGCTCCTTGGCTTCACCGCCGTAGAGCGCCACCGCCTCGCTGTTCTCGCGCAAGCGCATCAGGCTGAAACGAAAGTCGGCCTGCAGGCGCTGCTGATGGTAGTTGAGGTGAATCAGGGGGTTGCCGACACGCGCCGCCACCCAGGTCCAGGCCACCGCGAAGAGCAGGGCCACCCACACCAGGAACCCGGGAATGTGGTGCTCGACACCGCCCCAGGGCACGATCACCTTGGCGGAAAGCACCCATAGAAGACCGGTAAACGCGACCAGATTGGTGATCGCATTGAGCATGCCCGTGAACAGGTTGCTGGTGGACTGGGCAAAGGAGGACAGGTCGTCGGCGATACGCTGATCGGGGTTGTCCTGACCGCGCTTGAACACCTCCATATGATAATAGGTGCGTGCACTCAGATAACGCGTCAGGAAACTACCCGTCAGCCAGCGTCGCCAGCGCAGGTCGAGCAACTGGGTCAAATACGTCTGATAGACGCTCAGGGCGATGAAAATGAACGCGAGAATGGCGAACTCGCCCAACAACCTCCAGAAAGAAACGCTGTCATAGTTCTGCAGCGCATTGTAGAAGGTGTTGTACCAATTGGTGATGCGCACATTGATGTAAACCACGCCGAGCGTAGTCAAAATCGTCAGGGCGAACAGTCCGCGCGCCGCCCAGCGTTCCTCGGAATTGAAGAAATACGGCTTGGCCAGATGCCAGGCATCGCGGAAGAACGCACGATCGAAACGCTGGTGCGCGCTGACCCCGGCGTCGGTCTTGTAATGGCTCATGCTGTCGCTGCTCTCCTGTCCGTTCGAACGGGCCGCTCAACCGTACCCAAGCCGGTCAAGCCGGATTGTACGCGAGTGCCCAGCCGTGTTCCCCTGCCGGGCTCTATGGTATACAGACTCGAAACAAGTTCCGCAGTTCGACGGAAGCATAACGACCGATGGGGACGAGGGACATGAATCGCATGACGTCGCTAAAGAATCTGTTCGCCACACTGCTGCTGCTCGGCCTGACGCTTGTCGCCACGCCCGGACACGCCGACGACCGCGCTGCGACGCTGCTCGGCAAGATGGACCAGGCGACCTCGATCGTCGAAGGCAAGGGACCGCACCTGATCTACGTGTTCTTCGACCCCAACTGCCCCTATTGCCACAAGCTCTACGAAGAACTGCGTCCTCACGTCAAGGCCGGCGGCCTCGAAGTCCGCTGGGTACCGGTCGGGATTCTCATGCGCACCAGCCTTGGTAAGGCCGCCGCCATCCTCGAAGCAAAGTCCCCCCTCCAGGCCTTCTACAAGAACGAAGACGACTGGAATTTCGGCGATACGCCGAACGGCGGCATCGAGCCGCTGCCGAAACCGACCGAAACGACCGTCTTCAAACTAAACGCCAATGCCGCGCTGCTCACCGAAGCCGGCATCAGCGGCGTCCCGGTCACGGTGTTCCGCGGCGACGACGGCAAGGCTTATTTCTTCACCGGCGCTCCCGAT
Source organism: Acidihalobacter sp. (assembly GCF_037381185.1). Lineage (NCBI taxonomy): Bacteria > Pseudomonadati > Pseudomonadota > Gammaproteobacteria > Chromatiales > Ectothiorhodospiraceae > Acidihalobacter > Acidihalobacter sp. Next base: position 6,022 of record NZ_JARRQY010000069.1, on the reverse strand, counting down.
GCCGGACGCCTCACCGCAATCATCAAACACGTCCGTTAACGGCTACGGGCTATCGCCTCGCGCCCAATGAAGTAGAATGCAGCCCGTCGCAACGATCAACGCAAGGAAACGCGCAGTGTTCGACATCGAAAAAACGCGGATCGGAATCATCGGGCTGGGCTACGTCGGCTTGCCATTGGCCGTCGAATTCGGACTCCGATGGCCCACTCTGGGCTTCGACATCAACGCCAAGCGCATCGCCGAATTGCGCGCAGGCCACGACCACACGCGCGAGGTCGAACCCGAGGAACTGCGTGCGTCCACGCAGCTCAACTTCAGCGAGGATTTGCAGGACCTTCGCGAGTGCAATGTTTACGTCATCACCGTGCCCACCCCGGTCGACAGCAACAAGCGCCCCGACCTGAGCCCCCTGGAGTCGGCCAGCCGCACCGTAGGAAGCGTACTTGGCGCGGGTGACGTGGTGATCTACGAATCCACGGTCTACCCGGGCGCGACCGAGGAAGTCTGCGTGCCGATTCTCGAGCAGACCTCCGGCCTGCGCCTGAACGAAGATTTCTTCGTCGGCTACAGCCCGGAACGCGTCAACCCCGGCGACAAGCAGCACCGCGTGGCCAGTATCCGCAAGGTCACCTCCGGCTCCACCCCCGAGGCCGGACGCTTCGTCGATGCGCTCTATGCCCGCGTCGTCACTGCCGGCACGCATCTGGCCAGCAGCATCCGCGTGGCCGAAGCGGCCAAGGTCATCGAAAACACTCAGCGCGACGTCAATATCGCCCTGATCAACGAACTGGCGATGCTCTTCCACCGCCTCGGCATCGACACCCTCGAGGTACTGGAAGCCGCCGGCACGAAATGGAATTTCCTGCCCTTCCGGCCTGGACTGGTAGGTGGCCACTGCATCGGCGTCGACCCCTATTACCTCACGCACAAGGCGCAGGAAATCGGCCATCATCCGGAGATGATTCTCGCCGGCCGGCGCATCAACGACGACATGGGGGCTTACGTCGCCGAACGCATTCTCAAACTCATGACGCACCGCCGCATCCACGTCGTCGGTGCACGCATCCTGGTTCTCGGCCTGACCTTCAAGGAAAACTGCCCCGACCTGCGCAACACGCGCGTCGTCGACGTCATCGAGGAATTCCGCGCGTACCACGCCGAAGTCGAGGTCTACGACCCCTGGGTCGATGCGCAAGAGGCCGAACACGAATACGGGATCAGTCCGGTCACCGAGCCGGAACCGGGCACCTACGACGCCATCATCCTGGCCGTCTCGCACGACCAGTTCCGCGAACTCGGCGCCGCCGGCATCCGCGCGCTCGGACGCCCCGAATGCGTGCTGTTCGACGTCAAGTCCATGCTGCCCGTCGACGCCGTCGACGGCAGACTCTGAATCCACGAGAGAACACCGGAAACATGCGAGTACTCATCACCGGCAGCGCGGGCTTCATCGGTTCCAACCTCGCCCTGCGTCTGCTCGAACGCGGCGACGAAGTAATCGGTATCGACAACCTCAACGACTACTACGACGTCGAGCTCAAAATAGCCCGCCTGGCGCGCACGACCGGGCATGCCAACTACACCGACATACGCGCCGACATCGCCGACCGTGCAGCCATGGACAAGGTGTTCGCCGAACACCGCCCTCAGCGCGTGGTCAACCTCGCCGCCCAGGCCGGCGTACGCTATTCGTTGGAAAATCCGCACGCCTACGTCGAAACCAATCTGGTCGGTTTCGCCAACATTCTCGAAGGCTGTCGCCACCACGGCGTCGAGCATCTGGTCTACGCCTCGTCGAGCTCCGTCTACGGCGCCAACACGCGCATGCCGTTTTCCGTGCACGACAACGTCGACCACCCCGTCAGCCTCTACGCCGCCAGCAAGAAGGCCAACGAGCTGATGGCGCATACCTACAGCCATCTCTACGGCCTGCCGACCACCGGGCTGCGCTTCTTCACCGTGTACGGTCCATGGGGCCGGCCGGACATGGCGCTGTTCCTGTTCACGCGCAAGATCCTCGCCGGCGAACCCATCGACGTCTTCAACTACGGCAAGCACCGGCGCGACTTCACCTATATCGACGACATCGTCGAAGGCGTGATCCGCACCCTGGACCATGTTGCCCAAGCCAATCCGGACTGGTCCGGCGACGCGCCCGACTCCGCCACCAGCCGTGCGCCCTACCGCCTCTACAATATCGGCAACAATCAACCGGTCGAACTGATGCACTACATCGAGGTACTGGAGAACCACCTCGGGCGCAAGGCGGAAAAGAACCTGCTACCGCTACAGCCCGGGGACGTGCCGGATACCTACGCGGACGTCAGCGATCTGGTCGCAGATGTGGGCTATCAGCCGGGCACCAGCGTCGAAGACGGAATCGGAAATTTCGTCGAGTGGTATCGGGAGTATTACGGCATCTGAAGAGGAAAAGCATGCGCGGAGGTTCTGACGCCCTCCGCCGGCGGGCATAAATTCAGCCGAGATCGAAATGCACCACGTCGCGGTGCAAATGACCGTTAAAACCATGCCCCAGCATCATCACGCCCGGTCCGGTCAGTAGCAGTTCGCCTCCCCTGACCCGATGCACGCCTTCGGTACCGTGAAAACGCACGAAAGTGCCATTACGGCTGGAATCGATCAGCACATACTCCGCGCCACGCCGCTCGATCCGGGCATGATGCCGGGAGACGACCGGCTCCGGCACCACGATATCGCAATCACTCTGCCGACCGACCACCAGATGCTCGCCATGCATCACCACATCACGCCCCTGGAAGCGCAAACGCAGTTCTCGGCCCCGCTCCTCGACATCAGCCGCATCACCGGCCTCCCGTACCCTGCGCTCGACCACGCGGCGCCGGTTGTGCGTCACCAGATTTCCCTGGCTGTCGATCAGCGGATAAGCGGATACGTTATCCCAGCGTCGGCGTTCGGTCTTTCGTCTCTCGTACATGGGCAAACCTCGTTCCTAATTTTAGTCTAGCCAGTTCCGCGCGCCGAAAACACCGCTTGGCTCCAACTATCCGATTATCTGTCCGTTTCACCCAACAGGTCGCGATACAAGCCGAGCAGACGCTCCGCCATCTGCTCGGCCGTCCAACCCTCTACAAGCTTGCGCGATGCATAACCAAGCCGCTCGCGGATTCCGTGGTCCAGAAGCTCGCGCATACGCCAGACCAAGCCATCCACATCGAGAGCGTCGCAGACATAGCCATTCTCCCCATCGCGAATCAGGTCTACAGCGCCGCACTTACTGCTGGTCACGACAGGCAGGCCGCTTGCCATCGCCTCCAGCACCACGTTGGGAAATGGGTCGTACAAGGTCGGCAGCACGAATGCGTCGGCGGCTCCGTAGTAGGGCGCTGTCTCTTCCTGAGCGCCGACGAAACGCACGCGCGCCGCGACGCCCAGACGATGTGCCAATCGCTCGTAGCGGCGCATGTGGCGATCCTTGCCCACCACGACCAGATAACAGTGCAGGGGTAACCGTTTGAGCGCTCTGAGCACCTGCGCCAGCCCCTTGCGCGCATAGCCCGATCCCACGAACAGATACACCAGCGAACGCTCCGGTATGGTCAGTCTCGTCAGCAGAGCCTGCCGAAAACGGCTACGCAACAGAGGAGAGAAGCGCTCCAGATCGACCGCGTTGTAGATAACCTCCAAACGCACGTCCAACGGGCCGAAGTACTTCAATATCTCATCCCGAACCATCTCCGAATTGCAGATCACGGCCTGCAGCCGGGGACTGGCAAAAACCCGCTGCTCCGCTGAGCGCACATGCCGATGATAGGGGCTGAATGCCTGCGCCAGCCGCCCGAAGACACCCATCGTTCGTCTCCGCTGACGCAACCATTCGCGATGCACCCCGTCACCGGCACGGTAGATATCGCAACAGGCCAGCCGTTCATGCGACTGAACCAGGTCGAAGCCTCTCGTTTCAACCACCGCGCAGGCCGTTTTTGCGAAACCGTGGTCGCGCCACAGCCTGCCGATGTAGAAAGGCCTGATCTTCACCGCCTCAACGCCGGGTTGATGGCGCCAGTGTCGCGTGATGACTGACAACCTCGCACCGCTCTCGACCAGCGCCTCCAGCGCAGCCGCGGCAAAACGCTCGGCTCCGCCGAAACTGGTGTACTTCTGACGAATAAGGGCAATGCGTGGCGTAGTCATGAAAACAGCGTACACATGAGGTATCCGGGATGGGCGGAAAGTCTACCAGCACCGGACGGGAATTGAGCCACGAATACCTCAGGACGCGCCGATCAAAAGACTGCCCGGCCGATCTGCGGCGTTACACACCTAGCCAAGGGCCTGCGCCTGCGAGTCACGCCTTGATTCGGGGCCATGCTCAAGCCCTGAAGGGGAAAGCCATGTGTGCCGGAGCAATAAGCAACGTGTCTCTCAGGCATCGTGCCCCCGTCAAGACACCGACTGCACACGGCCAGTTGAGTTCCGACACTTCCCTTTTCCATGAACATGCTGACTTTGACGCGAGCTCTGATCGCTTAGGGAATCAGCTCTTCAGGACACGATCCCAGCCCCCGCGCACATGCTCGGCAACAACCGTCAAGAAACCAATGTCTTCTTTGCCCCATCGAACGGTGACACGAAACGATGCGTATATCAGCGATTCCGAAATCGCAGCCTCAAAACAAACGACATGGAGAATGCCAAGCAAGATGGACAAATTGACATTCATCAAACAGCCCAAACAAACACCATATTATTCTTTGAATTTGTAGTAAAAAATCCACCACAGAGGGAAAGTAGATCGATATTTTGCCAAACTGGACGATAATAAATATCGATAGTTTTAGAGATATCGCAGTCGTATAGATCAAGACGCTTATGTTTTAGGAAGTGCAACCGATATACAGACATTACTCAGCGAACCATGAGAATTTACCCCTCAAAAGTAGCAGTTTCATACCATGAATTACCCAAGAATGGCCTAAAAACCTTTTATCCCAAAAATCATGGCAGAAAACTACCAAATTAATGAGCGAACCTAATCCAAAAAAGCGAAAAGCCGCGCATCAAGAGCTGCCCGAGGACTGGCTGCACGGATTCACACAGCGCCTGCGCACCTGCAGCAGGATCGCCGGGTCAGGAGAGGCCCTAGCCAGACAGACATCGATTCCGCGCAGAACCCTTGAAACCTATTTGAGTGGCCGAGTCGAACCCAAAACATCCCGGCTTATAGCGATCGCCAACGCCGCCAATGTCAGCGTCGATTGGCTCGCGACGGGCAACACCATGTTCGAAACACCGAAAACCGGCGTAGAGGCTTATTACGCGCACTTTCCCGTGCACACCTGCTTTCCGGTCATGCAGGAACTTACCAACACGGGACAAAACTTGCCCTCAGAAGCTCCGAAACCACCACTGAGCTTCGATCTGACATGGCTCAGGCAGGAATTCGCCGCATCCCCTGAGGATATCTGTGCGGTGGTGTTGGGCAGCGAGGCGATGAACCCGACTCTGCGGCCAAGCAATATCGTGTTGGTCGATCTCAGAAAGTCTGGACACGCTTTCGAGGAAGGGCTTCATCTGCTGCGCTACGGCGACGGCATGGCGGTACGGCGCCTGCAACGCGGGCCCGACGGCAGCGTCGCCCTGTCCTGCGACAATCCCGCCTACGAAACGCTGCATTTGACGGCAGAGGAGTTCGTGGAGAAAGTGGAGATCATCGGGCGCGTCATCTGGTTCGGGCGCAAGCCCTGAGTTGGACGATCGGCATAAAAAAGCCCCGGCCATAGCCGGGGCTTTCATGTTGGCGTCCCCAAGGGGATTCGAACCCCTGTTACCGCCGTGAAAGGGCGGTGTCCTGGGCCTCTAGACGATGGGGACGTCTAAAACGGTACTGCCTGTTACTGTCTTGGCCCGAACATCAAAGCCGTCATGACTCCCGTGAACAACAACAGGAATCCGATCGGCACCATGGTCAGAAAGAATTCGGCATAAGCTGCCGAACGATCTCCCACCATGAAAAAAATTCCCAAGGTGGTCGGCCCTCAGC
>NZ_JARRQY010000068.1:0-22901 GCF_037381185.1 Acidihalobacter sp. | reverse complement strand
GGGCTGGACGGCCGGGCGCATGCGTCTGGTGCAGACCGGATATCTCTATCACTACAGCTTTGCCATGATCATCGGCGTGCTGGTGCTGTTGAGCTGGTTCGTGCTCCGCTAGGCGCGCGCTCCGACCGATAACGAAAAGACTGCAAGGGAACCGCATGCTTGCGCATTGGCCTCTTCTCAGCTTGGTGATCTGGACGCCCATCCTGGGCGGTTTCGTGGTCCTCGGCGCCGGCGAAAAAGCCAGTGGCGCGCGCCGCCTCGCGCTGATCTTCGCGGTGGCGACGTTCGTATTCAGCGTTCCGCTGTATACCGGCTTCGACACGCATACCGCGTCTATGCAGTTCGTCGAATTGCAACCCTGGATCAGCTCGCTGAACATCAACTACTACCTCGGCGTCGATGGTCTGTCGATGCCGCTGATCCTGCTGACCACCTTCACCACGGTGCTGGTGGTGATCGCCGCTTGGGAGGTGATCAGGGAACACACCGGCCAGTACCTGGCGGCCTTCCTGATCATGGAAGGTCTCATGAACGGGGTGTTCTCCGCGCTGGACTCGATCCTGTTCTACATCTTCTTCGAGGCCATGCTGATCCCGATGTTCATCGTAATCGGCGTGTGGGGTGGGCCGCGGCGCGTGTACGCGACTCTGAAGTTCTTCCTCTATACGTTTCTCGGCTCGGTGCTGATGCTGATCGCGCTGATCTACATGTACACCCAGTCGGGCAGCTTCAGTGTCCTCGACTTTCAGCACCTGCATCTGGGCATGACCGCGCAGATCCTGATCTTCCTGGCCTTCATGGGCGCCTTCGCGGTGAAGATCCCGATGTGGCCGGTGCATACCTGGCTGCCGGACGCGCACGTTGAGGCGCCGACCGGTGGTTCGGTGATCCTGGCCGCGGTGATGCTCAAGATCGGCGGTTACGGTTTCCTTCGCTTCGCGCTGCCGATCACGCCGGATGCCAGTCAGGCGCTGAGCGGCCTGTTGATCTTCATGTCGCTGGTGGCGGTGGTCTACATCGGTTTCGTCGCGCTGGTGCAGCAGGATATGAAGAAACTCATCGCCTATTCCTCGATTGCGCACATGGGCTTCGTGACGCTGGGTTTCTTCGTGATCTACGCCATCGTCGCGCATGCCGGCGACCCGCACGGCGGCGCGCTGGCGTTGGAAGGAAGCATGGTGCAGATGATCTCGCACGGTTTCATCTCCGGGGCGATGTTCCTCTGCGTCGGCGTGCTCTACGATCGCATGCATTCGCGCGAGATCAGCGACTACGGCGGTGTGGTCAACCGCATGCCGGTGTTCGCCGGTTTCTTCGTGCTGTTCGCCATGGCCAACGCCGGCCTGCCGGGCACTTCCGGTTTCGTCGGCGAGTTCATGGTGATCCTGGCCAGCTTTCACGCCAGCTTCTGGCTGGCGCTGATCGCCGCGCTGACCTTGATCATCGGCGCGGCCTACACGCTATGGCTGGTCAAGCGGGTGATCTACGGGCCGGTGACCAACAAGCGGGTCGCTGCGCTGACCGATGTCAGCCGCCGCGAAACGCTGATTCTTGGCCTGCTGGCTGCGGCCGTGCTGGTGCTCGGCGTGTGGCCGGCGCCGCTGCTGGATGTGATGCATGTTTCGGTGCAGCACCTGTTGCAGCAAGCCTTGACCTCCAAGCTGTAAGGACAGGATGCGAAGCGCATGACGACACTCCCTTCCGCCAATGACTTCCTTCTGATCGCGCCCGAGCTGTTCCTGCTCGGCATGATCTGCGCGGTGCTGGTCATCGACGTATTCCTGAGCGACGTCCAGCGCAACGTCACCTACTGGCTGGCGCAGTTCACCCTGGCGGCGACTGCCGCGCTGGTGCTGATCGTCGATCCCGGCGTTAGAGTGGTGGCCTTCGCCGGCACTTTCGTCAGCGACCCGCTGGCAGTGCTGCTCAAGCTGTTCGTGCTGGGCGTGACCATTGCGGTGTTCGTCTACTCGCGGCCCTACATGCGTGAGCGCGATCTGTTCCGTGGCGAGTACTTCGTGCTGGGCCTGGCCGGCGTGCTCGGCATGCTGGTGCTGATTTCTGCGCACAGCCTGTTGACGATCTACCTTGGTCTGGAGCTGATGTCTCTGTCGCTGTACGCCATGGTGGCCTTCCAGCGCGATTCCCGCCGGGCCTCCGAGTCGGCGATGAAGTACTTCGTGCTCGGCGCGCTGGCCTCCGGTCTGCTGCTCTACGGCATGTCGATCCTCTACGGATTGACCGGTTCACTGGACATCACGGCCATTTCCGCCGCGCTGGTGCAGTCCTCGCATCCTTCCCTGGCGGTAGGCTTGGCAGTGGTGTTCGTCGTCGCAGGCTTGGCCTTCAAGCTCGGTGCGGTGCCGTTCCATATGTGGGTGCCGGACGTTTACGAGGGCTCTCCGACCTCGGTGACGCTGTACCTGGGCACGGTGACCAAGATCGCGGCCTTCGCCATGGTCATGCGTCTGCTCGTCGAGGCACTGCCCAGCACGCACATGCAATGGTCCGGGATGCTGGAGCTACTGGTCATTCTGTCGTTGGCGGTGGGTAACATCGTGGCGATCGCCCAGCACAGCATCAAGCGCATGCTGGCGTATTCGACCATTTCGCACGTCGGCTTCGTGTTCATGGGCATCTTCGCCGGCACCGACAACGGCTACGCCGCGGCGATGTTCTACGTACTGACCTATGCATTGATGTCCGCCGGCGCCTTCGGTATGGTCACGCTTCTCAGCCGCAAGGGTTTCGAGGCCGAGAACCTCGAGGACTTCAAGGGGCTGAACGAACGTAGCCCCTGGCTGGCTTTCATCATGCTGCTGCTGATGTTCTCCATGGCCGGTGTGCCACCGACCGTCGGCTTCTACGCCAAGTTGGTGGTGTTGCAGGCGGTGGTGCAGGTGAATCAACCATGGCTGGCGCTGTATGCCGTGATCATGTCGGTGATCGGCGCGTTCTACTATCTGCGCGCGATCAAATACGTTTACTTCGATAAGGCGGAGGACGAAACGCCGCTGCGGCCGGGACTGGATGTTGGCGTGGTAATGAGCGCCAACGGACTCGCCATGCTGGCTCTGGGCGTGCTGCCCGGAGCGCTGATGGCGTACTGCGCGGCGGCGGTGGCGGGTCTGCAATGAGCCAAGGCAACTACATCTGGATTTACCTCGTGCTGGCGATCGTGGCCGCCAACCTCCCGTGGTTGAGTGAGCGGCTGTTCTTCGTGGTGCACAGCGCCAAGGGCAAGGGCCCGTGGTTCCGGTTGCTCGAGTGGGCCGTACTGTACTTCGTGATCGGTGCGATCGGGCTGGGCCTGGAACGTAGGTTGACCGGTGAAATTTATCACCAGGGCTGGGTGTTCTACGTTGTCACGATCGCCTTGTTCCTGGTGTTCGCGCTGCCTGGATTTATCTACCGATACGATCTGCGCCGCCAACTCAGTGGGCGCAAACAGGCGGTGTCGAACAAAGTCGATCCCAGCTCTTGCCAATCCTGAAAACGTTTAGTATCATGCGCAGCTCCTGATGCGGGGTGGAGCAGTCTGGCAGCTCGTCGGGCTCATAACCCGAAGGTCGCAGGTTCAAATCCTGCCCCCGCTACCAAAGGATGTTTAGAACAAAAAGGCCCCGTTCGGGGCCTTTTTGTTGGCTGAAACGGAATGTGTCGATCGAGATCGACCGCACTGTGGAAAACGAATGAGTCGTGCTGCATCGCAAACCGAGCTTGAGGCGCTGATCGCACCTGTGGTCGAGAGTGTCGGGCTGGGCTTGTGGGGGCTTGAGTACACGCCGTTCGGAGGCAGTGCGTTGGTGCGGGTTTTCGTCGACGGGCCGAATGGCGTCACGCTGGACGACTGCACGCAAATCAGCGACCAGCTCAGTGCGCTGTTCGATGTGGAGGATCCCATTCCGGTTGCCTACCGCCTGGAGGTGTCCTCGCCCGGGCTGGATCGCGTGCTGTTTCGCTCCGAGCAGTACCAGCACTATGTCGGTGAAACGGTCAAGATACGTCTGCGCTGGCCGGTGGAAGGGCGGCGTAACATGACGGGCGTACTGCAGGCCTGCGAAGGCGATGCTGTCCGGATCGAGGTGGATGGGGAATCCGTGTTGGTGCCGCTGGAAGCGGTGCAGCGGGCCCGACTGATATACACCGGCGACGTCCCTCCCCGACGGGGCGACGGCTGAAGTCAATGCATTGAGGTGAGGGTCGCATGGTGCGGTCCCGTCTTGGAGAACTGGCAATGAACAAAGAGATCCTGCTGGTCGTCGACGCGGTCTCCAACGAGAAAGCGGTCGACAAGGAGATCATCTTCGAGGCCATCGAAGCAGCGCTGGCGTCGGCCACACGCAAGAAGCACAGCGGCGACATCGACGTGCGCGTGAGCATCGACCGTCGCAACGGCGACTATCAAGGCTACCGCCGCTGGCTGGTGATGGACGACGAGGATCCGGAGTTCGAAACTCCGGAACGGCAGCGTCTGCTCAGCTATGCCCAGCAGGAGTACCCCGATATCCAGATCGGTGAGTACATCGAGCAGGAGATCGAAGCCGCCGATTTCGGCCGCATCGCGGCTCAGGTTGCCAAGCAGGTGATCGTGCAGAAGGTGCGCGAGGCCGAGCGTCGCCAGGTGGTCGAGGCCTACGAGGACCGCGTCGGAGATCTGGTGATGGGCGTGGTCAAACGCAGCGAACGCCACGGCATCTATCTGGACCTGGGCGGCAATGCCGAAGCCTTCATCGGCCGCGAGGATATGATTCCGCGGGAGACCGTGCGTCCCGGCGAGCGTCTGCGCGGCTACCTCAAGGAAGTGCGCCACGAGCCCCGCGGCCCGCAGCTGTTCGTCAGCCGCACCGCCCCCGAGTTCCTCATCGAGCTGTTCAAGCTCGAGGTGCCCGAGGTCGGCCAGGGCTTGATCGACATCATGGGTGCGGCGCGCGATCCGGGCCTGCGCGCGAAGATCGCGGTGCGTTCCAACGATCCGCGCCTGGACCCCGTCGGCGCCTGCGTCGGCATGCGCGGTTCGCGCGTGCAGTCGGTGTCCAACGAACTCGCCGGCGAGCGTATCGACATCGTGCTGTGGGACGACAATGTCGCGCAGTTCGTGATCAATGCCATGTCGCCGGCCGAGGTGGTGTCCATCGTTGTCGACGAGGATCGCCACAGCATGGATCTGGCCGTGTCGGAAGAGAAGCTTTCGCAGGCCATCGGTCGTGGCGGCCAGAACGTCAAGCTTGCCAGCCAGCTCACCGGCTGGGAGCTGAACGTGATGTCCGAAGAGCAGGCCGAGGAAAAGACCGAGCGCGAAGTGCGGGAACTGACGCAGTTGTTCATGGAGCAGCTCGACGTGGACGAGGAGGTCGCCAACATCCTCGTGCAGGAAGGCTTCTCCAGCGTCGAGGAAGTCGCTTACGTGCCGGCGGCGGAACTGCTCGAAATCGAGGAGTTCGACGAAGACGTGGTCGAGGAACTGCGTGCCCGCGCACGGGACGCACTGCTTACGCGAGCGATCGCGGTCGAAGAGGGGCAGGGCGGCGAGCCTGCGGAGGACCTCCTGGCGCTGGACGGCATGGATGAGGTCGTGGCGCAGGCACTGGCGCAGCGCGGCATCGTCACGGCGGAAGACCTAGCGGAGCAGGCGGTGGACGATCTGCTGGACATTTCCGGTCTCGATCAGGAACGCGCAGCGGCGCTTATCATGGCGGCACGCGCGCCGTGGTTCGAAGAGACTGGCGAGTAAGATTCGTATGCGACGGCATGGCCGTTGCGAGAGGGCGGCGTCCGTCGCGGCAGTAGCCGCGAGCGGGATGTCCGGTGAAGTATGCTACCCGGCCGCTCAGCGCGGAATTTTGCGCGGACGCATGAATATCACGAGGTGACCGAGCATGAGTACGGTGACAGTCAAACAGCTATCCGAAATCGTCGGCACGCCCGTCGAGCGTCTTCTTGAGCAGCTCAAGGACGCGGGGATCGAGGCCAGTGGTCCCGACCAGGAAGTCAGCGACGCCGAGAAGATGAAGCTGTTGGAATACCTGCGCCGATCCCACGGCCATGGCGACGGCGAACCCCGTCAGCGCGTTACGCTGCGTCGGCGCAGCACCTCCGAGCTGAAGGTCGGCGGCGGCGCCCAAGGGCGGGCGAAGACGGTGAGTGTCGAGGTGCGCAAGAAACGCGTCTACGAGCGCCGTGCGAATCAGGAAACGACAGCCACCGAAGCTGAAGTGGCCGCAGCCGAGGCTGCAGAAACCGCTGCAGTCGCAGCGCTCGAGGCTGCAGTCGAGGCCGAGGCGTCGGCAAGTGCAGCCGAGGTGCAGGAAGCCACCGTGGCGGAGACGCCGGAGGTCGAGGCTGCGCAGAACGAGCCGGAGCCGGAAGCGCCGGTCGAGGCCGAGACGCCGACTGAACCCGAAGTGCCGGTTGAGGCCGAGCCGGTCGAGGAAGCTGCCGAGGTCGAGCAGTCGGAGCCGGAAGAGCCTGCCGCTGCGCCCGAGCCCAACAAGAGTGAAGAGATCAACGAGCTGACGAACAAGTCGGCCGCTCTTGCGAAAAGATTCGAGGAAGACCGCCGGCGGCTCGACGAGGCGCGCCGCAAGGCCGACGAGGAACGCAAGGAAACCGAGCGCCAGCGCAAGCTGCAGGAAGAGAAGCGTAAGCAGGAAGCCGAGCGGCGCGAAGCCGAACAGGCCCGGCGTCAGGCTGAGGAAGCCGCCAAGCAGCGCACTCAGGAAGAGGCGAACCGAACTGCTAGTCGCGGCAAGACCACCAAGGCACGCGGCAAGGGACGCGGCGAGAGCGAAAACCGTTCGGGGCGCGCCGAGCTGCACGTGTCCAGCGACAAGCGCGGGCGGCGCGGCAAGGGGGCCAAGGGCGGCCGCGGCCGGGCAACCGCTGACGTGTCTTCCAAACACGGTTTCGAGAAACCCACGGCTCCGGTCGTGCGCGAGGTTGATATTCCGGAAACCATCACGGTGTCCGATCTGGCCCAGCGCATGGCGATCAAGGCGCCGGCCGTCATCAAGACGCTGATGGGTATGGGCGTGATGGCCACCATCAACCAGAGCGTCGATCAGGACACGGCGACGCTGGTGGTCGAGGAAATGGGCCACGTCGCCAAGCCGGTATCGGAGTCCGACGTCGAGCAGGGTCTGGACCTGGGGTTGGACCAGGAGCAGCGCGAAGAGATGGTGCGGCCGCCCGTGGTCACCATCATGGGTCACGTCGATCATGGCAAGACCTCGCTGCTCGACTATATCCGCCGCGCCAAGGTGGCGGCGGGCGAAGCCGGTGGCATCACCCAGCACATTGGTGCCTACCACGTGGAGACGTCGCGCGGCGGCTTGACTTTCCTCGACACGCCCGGCCATGCGGCGTTCACGGCGATGCGTGCACGCGGTGCCTCGGCGACCGACGTGGTCGTGCTGGTGGTCGCGGCGGACGACGGCGTCATGCCTCAGACCATCGAGGCGGTCCAGCATGCGCGCGCCGCAAACGTGCCGTTGGTGGTTGCGGTTAACAAGATCGACAAGCCCGATGCCGATCCTGACCGGGTCAAGAACGAGTTGTCGCAGCACGAGGTCATCCCCGAGGACTGGGGCGGCGATACCCAGTTCGTCAGCGTCTCCGCGAAGAGTGGGGAGGGCATTGATGACCTGCTGGAAGGTATTCTGCTGCAGGCGGAAGTGCTTGAGCTGAAGGCGCCGGACGATGGCCCGGCTGCGGGCGTGGTGGTCGAATCCAGCCTCGACAAGGGGCGCGGTCCGGTGGCTACGGTCCTGGTGCAGAAGGGGCGGCTGCGCCGCGGCGACATGCTGCTCACCGGCCAGGAGTTCGGCCGCGTGCGCGCAATGTTCGACGAGAACGGCCAGGAAGTGCAGGAAGCCGGTCCGTCCATTCCGGTGGTGGTGCTCGGCCTGTCCGGTACCCCCAACGCGGGCGACGACGTGCTGGCGGTTGCCGATGAGCGTAAGGCGCGCGAAGTGGCGGATTTCCGCCGTGGCAAGTTCCGCGAGAGCAAGCTGGCTTCGCAGCAGGCGGCCAAGCTGGAAAACCTGTTTACGCAGATGCAGGACGGCGAGGTCAAGACCGTCAACCTGCTGGTTAAGGCGGACGTGCAAGGCAGCGCCGAGGCGTTGCGCGACTCGCTGCAGAAGCTCTCCACCGATGAGGTCCAGGTCAAGATCGTGTCCTCCGGCGTGGGCGGCATTGCCGAGTCCGACGTCAATCTGGCGCTGGCTTCCGAGGCGATCATCATCGGCTTCAACGTGCGTGCGGATGCCGCTGCGCGCCGCCTGGCGGCGGACAAGGAAGTCGACTTGCGCTACTACAGCGTCATTTACGAGGTCATCGATGACGTCAAGCAGGCGCTGTCCGGCCTGTTGTCGCCGGAGCTGCGCGAGCAGATCATCGGCCTGGCCGAGGTGCGCGACGTGTTCCGCTCCTCGCGTCTCGGCGCGGTGGCCGGCTGTCTGGTGGTCGAGGGCGTGGTGCGCCGCGGCAACCCGATCCGTGTGCTGCGCGACAACGTCGTGGTGTTCGAGGGTGGCCTGGAGTCGCTGCGCCGCTTTAAGGACGACGTCAACGAAGTTCGGGTCGGTACCGAGTGCGGTATCGCCGTCAAGAATTACAACGACGTGCGTCCCGGCGACCAGATCGAAGTCTACGAGAAGATCGAGGTCGCCCGTACGCTGTAAGGCGGCCGGGTAGGAGAGAGCGGGTAGCAACGATGCCGCGTGAATATTCCAGAACGCTGCGTGTCGGCGAGCAGATCCATCGCGAGCTGGCCGAGCTGATTCGCACCGAACTCAAGGACCCCGGTATCGGTATGGTCACGCTGGGCGATGTCGAGGTTTCCAAGGATCTCGCCTACGCCCGCGTGTACTACACCGTGCTGGGCGAAGGCGAAGCGGTCCAGACCACCGGCGCCGCCCTGGGCAGGGCGGCGGGTTTCCTGCGCCGCGAGCTGGGCCGGCGCATGCGCCTACGCATCGTGCCCGAGCTGCGCTTCGTCTACGACGACAGTCAGGCGCGCGGCGACCGACTCGACGCGCTGATAGCCGAAGCCGTTCGGGAAGACCGCGAACGTCATTCCGACGAGGACTGAGCTTACATGCGAGGACCGAACCGCAGGCCGCGGCGACGCGACGTGCACGGCGTGCTGTTGCTGGACAAGCCGCAGGGGCTGAGTTCGAATCAGGCCCTGCAGGCCACCAAGCGCCTGTTCAACGCGAACAAGGCTGGCCACACCGGCAGCCTCGATCCACTCGCCACCGGCCTATTGCCGCTGTGCTTCGGCGAAGCGACCAAGGTGTCCTCCTACCTGCTCGAGGCCGACAAGCGCTACCGTGCGCGTTGCCGTCTGGGCGTACGTACCGACAGCGCCGACGCCGAGGGTGAGGTGATCGCCGAGAAGCCGGTTCCTGGCGATCTTGACTCAGCCGCCATAGAAGGCGCTCTGGAGCCCCTGCGCGGCGATATCGCGCAGATTCCTCCCATGTATTCGGCGCTCAAGCATCAGGGCAAGCGCCTGTACGAACTTGCGCGGCAGGGCGTCGAGGTCGAGCGCAAGCCGCGCCCTGTTCGTATAGTGCGCTACGAGCTTGTCGGACGGGAAGGCGACGAACTCGACTTCGAGATCGAGTGTTCCAGCGGCACTTACGTGCGTACGCTGATCGACGATCTGGGGCAGGCCCTGGGTTGCGGTGCGCATGTCATCGCTCTACGCCGGCTGGGTGTCCAGCCCTTCGATGATTCCGGCATGTACACGCTGGAAGAACTAGAGAGCATGTCGTTGGAGGAGCGCGACGCCGCGTTGATTCCGGTAGATTCTGCCCTGACCCGCTGGCCGGCGATCGAGTTCGCCGCGGAGTCGGCGCGCTACGTGAAACAGGGGCAGGCGGTATGGGTGTCGAACGCCCCGGTGTCCGGCCATGTCCGCCTGTACGGACCCCTGGGTTTCATGGGCATAGGCGAGATTCTGGACGATGGCCGCGTGGCGCCGCGCCGTTTGATGTCTTGGGCGGTGGATGCGGGCAAAATCGCCAATTGACGATTTACATAGGTGTCCAAGTCGAGTAACCTTGCGCCCTCGCTCGCAGGCGGTTTTTCAAACGTTTAGAGGGCGAAGGAGCAGTTCCGGAGAGGTGTCCGAGTGGTTGAAGGAGCACGCCTGGAAAGTGTGTATACGGTAACCCCGTATCGAGGGTTCGAATCCCTCCCTCTCCGCCATATATCTAGGAAGTAGGGGCAGTTAGGGTGTAGAAACAGTAGTTTCTACCATCCCATCTACCATGCCGATGTGGGTATGAACCCAACTCCTGCAGAGGCTGTGTAAACGGTCAAGCGACTTGCTGTAATGCATAGGTCTGCTATTAAATTGATCATATCAATGATCGGTAGCTATTCCAGGTTACTGCTAAAGTACCGCCCACCACGCTACGCAAGCTCTAGTCCAAATCTCGGCCCAAGTAGAGCGTTTACAGTGCTTGCATGCACATAACGGTCTTTTCGCCGGTACCATCACCTTCCTCTGCGAATACCGTCTCAAGGGGAGATGCAAGACTTTGGTTTTCGGCCGTTGTGCTTGCAGACATCTCGCTGCCTTTGGTTCGTACAACTGATCAACACCAAGAGGGGATAAGCTCCCCGCACCAGTGACTCGGTACGGGGAGTGGATCAGAACACGCATTTTGGGTGTTGGTGACCATAGACCGTTATCGTGGGCGATCTGGCTGATCATGGCACCCGACTGGCGGGTCAATTCCACCGCCTCACGTTTGAACTGCTCACTGAACTTGCGTCACTGTGTCATAACACTCCTCTCTCGCCCCATCTTGAGGTTTTTCAGAAGTGTCCGCTAAAACGGGGTAGAACCCGTTGCTGGCCGCGGCACGATCTCAAGCGCAGAAACCTACTGACTAATTGAGTCGTTTTGATCTTGCCTTAATTTCTGTCCTTCGGATATTCGTAAGCGTTGCGCGTGCCGCTGCCGAAGGCGGCGTCACGCCAGTGCTCGATGGGCAGGGTGAGGGTGTAGGCGGCAGCGGTGGGCAGGTTGTCCAGCGTGTCGCCGGTCAGCGCGTTGGCGAAGTCGGTGAGGCCGGGATTGTGGCCTACCAGCAGAATGTGTTCGATGTTGTCGGGCTGTTGGCGCACGATATCCAGCAGGGTTGCGGACGTGGCTTCGTAGATGCGCGGTTCCCAGGCGATCGCATCGACGGGGTAGCCCAGCGCTTCGGCGACGGCCATGACGGTGGCTGCCGCGCGTACGGCTGGGCTGCTCAGGCAGCGGTCCGGCAGTGCTTCGTGCTGTGCGAGCCGCCTGCCCATGACGGGGGCATCGTGTAGGCCGCGCTTGTTGAGGGGGCGGTCGAAATCGTCGAGTTCGGGATGTTTCCAACTCGACTTGGCGTGGCGCAGTAGGATTAGGGTTTTCATGCAGGGAATCGGACCCGCCGCCCGGTGTCGGGCGGCGGGTGACGGATTTAGAGAAAATCGGGCAGGTGGCGCCGCAGGGAACCGGCGTCGAGACCAGTGAGGTCCTTGGGGATTTCGCTGCTGACCTTGCCGCGCAGGTTGTTGTTCATGCATTCGCGCAAGCGGCCCAGGAAGGCGGGCGAGGCGGCGATGTGCAGGCGCTCGCAGTTGTTGCGGCGTAGGTTTTCACTGAGCTGGCTGCAGATGAGGCGAGCAAAGCGGTTGGCTTCCTCGGATTTGAGATCGACTCTGGGTTCCATGGCGTGTCTGGCTTGGCCGGTACTGTCATGCGTTCGACCCGCGCGGTCGGTGTTGATGTCGCGCCCCTTGAGGCGGGCATCTCCGTCTACCCAGGTTTCGTGCTCGACAAGCGTGCCGTTACGTCCCGGAGCGGAGAACAGACGTGCGCGTCCGGCATTGGCTGCCAGAACCCAGATCGTGTTGATCATAATCGCTACCTCTCTGGATGGGTGATCGGACGAACGCAGGTATTCATGCCTGCGTTCATCCGAGTGTAACCCAATCCGAGCGGTGCGGAATCCCGTCTTGACGCTTGGCAGGCCCGGCTTTGCGAGAGGCTGTGCTCAGCGCGGTGGAAGCAGGCTCGCGGCGGCCGCGACGCCGGGTGTCTTGCAGACTTTCTCCGGCTTGCCGGCGGTCGAATTGCAGATCGCTGCGGTGATCAGGTTGGCCTGCGGCAGGACGATCTTGGCGAGCTTGCTGTTTGGGTCCGCCAAGGCATTTGCAACCTTGCTCCAACTCCGCGTGCCGATGTCCTTGGGGCTGACGGGCGAGCCCAGCAGCAGCCAGCGTCCGCCGATGTAGAGGAACGGAATGCCACCGGCCTGGGGCGTGTAGGGCGGCGCGTCGTACTTGGCGAACAGCTTGGCGGGCTCGCCGGTGAGCGGCTCCAGCGCTTTGCCTTGGCGATCGGCCGTTTCGACGGCGACGAAACGCACGGTGTCGCTGGTGTACTTGGCCTTGACGAAGTTGACGGTGGTGGTATCCGGGGCAACGTCAGTCGGGCTGGAGCGCATGGTGCGCAGGCCGTCCAGTGTACCGAAGCGCATCAGGGCGATGGTCAGCGGCCAGCGCACGGCTGCGCAGTAGGGGCAGAAATCGGCGCCGACGTACAGTACGCCGGCCTTCTTGCCGGCGCCCGGGTTCTCGCCATGGACGCTTTGGAAAGAGGTGTAGAGCGGCGCTTCGGTGGTCTTCAATCCGGCCTCGCTGGCCGTTTCCAGCTTGTGCATGACGTCGGCCGACAGCGGCTGGTTCAGCTTGTCGCCGTCCGATGCATGCGAACAGGCAGCGAGTAGCCCAAGCACGAGGGCGCTGGCAGTGGCGGCCAGAATTCGGGGAAGGCGTCTGTACATAGGAAGAATGTCCTTCTGGCTGTTGATAGGGCCGGATCAATAAAGGAGGTCGGAGAACGGCATGACCTCGACGGAGCTGCCGGCCGCGACCGGGCCAGATTCGCGCGGCAGGCGGATGAAACAGTCCGCGCGGCTCATGGAACTTAGCATATGCGAACCCTGCAGTCCGGTAGTGACCACGCTCAGACTGCCGTCAGGCTCGGTGTGCAGGATACCGCGCTGGAAGTCGGTGCGTCCCGGGCTTTTTTTCAGGTCGTTGTGCGTGATGGCACGCAGGATGCGGAAAGGACGATCGGCTTCTCCGCGTAGACGCCGCAGGCAGGGCGCCACGAACAGCGCGAACGTCGCAATGGCCGAGACCGGATTGCCCGGCAGGCCGAAGAACAGTGCCTGGCCGATACGCCCGAAATTGAGCGGCCGGCCGGGTTTGATGGCGATTTTCCAGAAATCGGCCTCGCCCAGTTCGCGCAGCGCGCCGGTCACGTAATCGGCTTCACCGACCGAGGCGCCGCCGGTGGTGATGATGACGTCGGCCTGCGCTTCGGCCTGCGTCAGCGCGTCGTGAACGGCGTCGGCGCGGTCGGGGATGCGTCCGAGATCCAGGATTTCGACGCCGAGATTCTGCAGCAGCCCGTGCAGTACGTAGCGGTTGCTGTCATGGATTTCGCCTTCGCGCAGCGGCTCGCCCACGGCGCGCAGTTCGTCGCCGGTGGAAAAGAAGGCGACGCGGGGCAGGCGGTGGACCTCGATTTCGCCGATGCCTAGCGAGGCGAGCAGGCCGAGGTCGGCCGGCGTCAGGCAGCGCCCGCTTTCGAGCACGGTCTGGCCGCGGCGAAGATCCTCGCCCGGGTGGCGCACGTTGGCTCCGGTGCGCAATGCCTGCTGCAGGCGCAGCCACTGGCCGTCGCTTTCGGTCAGCTCCTGCTGGATCACGGTGTCCGCACCCTCGGGCACCACGGCGCCGGTCATGATGTGTACGCACTCGCCGGCCTGGAGACTGCCGTCGAACGGGTGGCCGGCGAAGGAGCGGCCGATGATCCTGAGGGGCGTGTCGGTGTTCTGATCCTCGGCGCGCAGGGCATAGCCGTCCATGGCCGAATTGCGATGCGGCGGCACGTCGAACGGTGCTTCGACGGCGCCGGCGAGCACGCGCCCGAGCGCGTCGATCAGCGCCACGCGCTGTGTTTCATCCAGCGCGGCACTGGAGGCGAGAATGCGCTTGCGGGCCTGTTCCTCGGTCAGGGCCTTGGGGTCGAAATCGGTGTCGCAGGTATTGGCTTGCATGCGTTTCTGACGCCTTCAACGGGTGCTGTGGCGGTGGCGGAAATCGATGATGAACGCGGCGATCGCCGCCGGGTCGTTCAGATCGAGATGGGGCAACGGGGTTTTCAGCGGCTCGTCGCTGGCGATGGCGATGATGTCCGGATCATCGGGGTAGAGCAAGGGCTTGCCCAGCGTCGGGCGATGCAGTTCGATCTTGGACAGGCGTTCGTGCTTGAAACCCTCCACGAGCACGATGTCGGCCAGCCCCGGATCCAGTCGTTCGAGCATTTCCGCCAACGAGGGGTCTTGCTCGCATGCGCTCTCGACCATCAGGGCCCAGCGTCGGCGTGACGCGATCAGTACCTGGTCCGCCCCGGCCTTGCGCAGTTCGTAGCTGTCCTTGCCCGGGTGGTCGATGTCGAAGTTGTGATGGGCGTGCTTGAGCAGCGCGCAGCGCAGCCCAGACTTGCGCAGGATCGGCAGCACGCGGCTCAGCAGGGTCGTCTTGCCGGTGCCGCTCCAGGCGGCGAAGCCGAGGACGGGGATGGGAAGTGTGTGGGTCATGGGGCCTGAATGTTCGCGCAAACGTCATGTTCAGGGCAATACGGCGCCTGCCGCAAGGGTATACAATCGTCTGCAATAAGCGGAACGGCGCTGCGTCAACAGGTTGTTGAAGCGGGGTCGGCATCGTACGAATGATTTGCGGAAAGAGGGGGGGAGCATGGTGCGCGCCGCTTGGATTTCGCTGTTGTTGATCTGGGCGTTGCTGGGCGGCATGCCGGCCCACGCGCAGGGCGGCATCGCCGTGGAGTTGAGCATCGACGGTGCAATCGGCCCGGCGACGGCCGACTATGTGGAACGCGGCCTGGCGCAGGCGCGGGAGCGCTCGGCGAAGGTCGTGGTCGCCGGTGCAGCTCGGCGGCGGGAAGAGCGAGAACGACACGCTGACCCGCAAGCAGGTCAACGATGCCGCCGCCTTCATCCGCAGCCTGGCCGAACGCAACGGCCGCAATGCCGCCTGGGCCGAGCTGGCCGTGCGCAAGGCGGTGAGCCTGTCGGCGAGCGAGGCGCAGAGCAAGGGCGTGATCAATTTCATTGCCGACAGCGTACCGGCCGTGCTGGCCGCGGCCGACGGCCGGAGCGTGCGCAGCGGGGACGAGAAACGGGTGTTGCACACACAGGGCCTGACGGTGGAGCGCCTGGCGCTGGACTGGCGCAGCGAGCTGCTGTCCTTCATCGCCGATCCGAACGTGGCCTATATCCTGCTCCTGATCGGCATCTACGGTCTGATCTTCGAACTCGCCAGTCCCGGCTATCTGCTGCCGGGTGTGGCCGGGGCGATCTGTCTCGTGCTGGGGCTCTACGCGCTGCAGGTGCTGCCGATCAACTACGCCGGGCTGGCGTTGATGGGCCTGGGCGTCGCGTTCATGATCGGCGAGGTGTTCGTTCCGAGTTTCGGGGCGCTGGGCCTGGGCGGCGTGCTGGCGTTCACGGTCGGTTCGGTCATCCTGTTCGACAGCTCGAATCTGCGCGTGTCGCTGACGCTGGTGGGCGGCACGGCGGTGATCAGTGCCGCATTCTTTCTGTGGATCATCTCGCGCGTGCTGGGGTTGCGCCGGCGCCGGCCGGTGAGCGGGCGCGAGGAAATGATCGGCAGCGTAGGCGTGGTCGTCAGCGATGCCGGCGACCATGTTCTGATTCGTGTTCACGGCGAGAGCTGGAGCGCCACTGCGGCCGGACCATTGCGCGTCGGGCAGCGGGTGCGGGTAACGGCGATCGATGGGCTTAAACTGACTGTAACCCCTGAGGAGTGACTCTTATGTATCTGATCGTACCCATTTTGTTGGTGCTGGGGCTGCTGTTCGTTTCGATCAAGGTAATCCCGGAATACGAACGTGGCGTGATTTTCTTCCTGGGGCGCTTCCAGGCCGTCAAGGGCCCGGGTCTGATCATGGTGATTCCCGTCATCCAGCGCATAGTGAAGGTCGATCTGCGCGTGATCACCATGGATGTGCCGAGTCAGGACGTGATCTCGCGCGATAACGTGACTGTGCGGGTCAATGCCATCGTGTTCTTCCGCGTGGTCGATCCGGAACGCTGCATCATCCAGGTCGAGAACTACTATATGGCCACCAGCCAGTTGGCGCAGACCACGCTGCGGTCGGTGCTCGGTCGCCACGAACTGGACGAAATGCTTTCCGAGCGTGATCGTCTCAACAACGACATCCAGGAAATTCTCGACGAACAGACCTCACCCTGGGGCATCAAGGTCGCCAACGTGGAGATCAAGCAGGTCGAATTGGACGAAAGCATGGTTCGAGCCATTTCGCGCCAGGCCGAGGCCGAGCGCGAGCGGCGTGCGAAGGTAATCAACGCCGACGGTGAATTGCAGGCCTCCAAGGCGTTGCTCGATGCCGCATCGGTTCTTGCGCAGAATCCGCAGGCATTGCAGCTGCGCTATCTGCAGACCGTCAGCGATATGTCTTCGCGCAACTCCTCGACCATTCTGTTCCCCTTGCCGATAGAGTTGTTCAAGGGGCTGATGAAGCAGGGCAAGCCTGACGACGATAGCGATGCCTGAGCGGCGCGCAGTTCGGCGAAGCGATGGGTTCTGATACGGCGAGAGTCAGCGACGGGCCGGACATGGGCGTGATCGAGACTTTCCTCGACGCGCTGTGGGCCGAGCGGGGGCTCTCCGACCATACCCTGGCCGCGTATCGCGCCGATCTGGCAGGTTTCGCGCAGGCGCAGGAACAGCACGGGAAAACGCTGTTGCGGGCGGACAGGGCCGACATCCAGGATTATCTGGGGGCGCGCCTGTCCGCCGGCGGCAGCCCGCGCAGCTCCGCGCGCCTGCTGTCGGCGCTGCGGCGTTTCTATCGCCATCAGCTGCGCGAGGGCCGTATCGCACAGGATCCCACCGTGCGCATCGATCCGCCACGTCTCGGCCGTCCGCTGCCCGACGCGCTCAGCGAAGAAGAGGTGGAACGTCTGCTGCAGGCGCCGGATCTGAAGGACCCCGAAGGACTGCGCGACCGGGCCATGCTGGAGCTGCTATACGCCACCGGCCTGCGCGTGTCCGAGCTGGTCGGCCTGTCCGACACCCAGCTCAACCTGCGCCACGGCGTGGTGCGCGTGTTCGGCAAGGGCTCGAAGGAACGGCTGGTGCCGCTGGGCGAGGAGGCCTCGCGCTGGGTGGAGCGCTACCTGGCGGAGGCGCGCCCGGAGTTGATGCACGCACACCCGCCGGTCAGAGCGGTGTTCGTGACGCGCCGCGGCGGGCCGATGACGCGCCAGGCCTTCTGGTATCTGATCCGGCGCCACGCGCGCCGCGCGGACATCGCCAAGCATCTGTCCCCGCATACCCTGCGCCACGCCTTCGCCACGCATCTGCTCAATCACGGCGCGGACCTGCGCGTGGTGCAGATGCTGCTCGGCCACAGCGACCTGTCCACCACGCAGATCTACACGCACGTCGCCAATGCCCGCCTGCAGACGCTGCATGCGGCGCACCATCCGCGCGGCTGAGCCGGGCGCTGAAAGCGCGAACCAGACAGCGCTAAACTCCTGTAAACTTGGGCATATTGCCGCGAAGCCCGTGCGCTTCGGGCCACGTGTTCCACCGTTATCCGAGGTTCTTCGATGTTCAAGTTCATCCGCCGCCTGGCCTGTCTTGCGCTGCTTGTCGGGTTGCCACTCAGCGCCCTGGCCGCGCCCGAATCCGGCGAACAGCTCGTGCGCCAGAAACTGGCGACCCTGCTGCCCGGGCATACGCCTGATTCCATCAAGACGACGCCGGTGGCCGGTCTGTACCAGGTGCGCTACGGCATGCAGGTGTTCTATATCACCTCGAACGGGCGCTACCTGCTCAAGGGGGACCTGGTCGACCTGAACTCGAAGACGGATCTGACGCGCGTCGCCGAGACCCGGGCGCGCAAGGAAGTGCTCGGTTCGCTGCCAGCCGATTCGCTGCTGACCTACCGCCCCGAAGGCAAGGTCAAGCACGTGATCTACGTGTTCAGCGACATCGATTGCCCGTACTGCCAGCGTCTGCACGCCGATCTGCCCACGTTGAACGGCTACGGCGTCGAAGTGCGCTACCTGTTCTTCCCCCGCTCCGGACTGGGTACGCCTTCGGCCCGCAAGGCCGAGAGCGTGTGGTGCGCGAAGAACCGCGACCGGGCCTACGACCGCGCCATGGATGGCGAAAGCGTGACGCCGGCAAGCTGCCCCAATCCCGTGGCGCGCGATTACCAGCTCGGGGTGCAGATGGGGATTCGGGGTACGCCGACCATCGTGCTGTCCAACGGTGAGGTCCTGCCCGGGTATCTGCCTCCGCAGCAGCTGCTGGAGGCGATTTCGCAGGCCCAACCCATGAAAGGCGCGTCCTGAACCGGCGCCGTAGCCGCTTCAAAGCGCCCGGCGGACGGCTTGCGGCGTCTGCCGGGTTTGCTGCCGGAACCAGTGGCTGAAACTGTCCGGAGAGGAAAAGCCCAGCCTGTCGGCCAGCGCCGTGTTGTCCATGCCGCCCGCCAGCCCGCGCAAGGCTTCCCGCAACCGCAGCCGATGGCACCAGGCCGTGTAGCTCAGGCCGGTTTCGCGTTTGTACAGTCTGGACAGCGTGCGTTCGGTCGCGCCAATGCGGCGCGACCATTCGGCCAGCGTCCTGCGTTGGGACGGATCGCCGATCAAGGCATCGGCTATGGGCCGCAGGCGCTTGTCCTGCGGTAGGGTAAGCACGAGACCGTCCGCAGGAGCTTCCGAAATTTCGTCGAGCAGCAGATCGAGCATGCGCGTGCGGCGTTGTGAATCCGTTTGCGGATGGGGCGGTTCGAGCAGGCGCTCGATCAGTGCGCGGGCCAGGTCGCTTGCATGCAGGGGCGTGACGTCCTGAGGCAAGCGGCCGCACTGCTCAGGCCGCAGGTACAGAACCGCGAGTTCGGTCCGCCCTTCGCCCCGCCCCCAGTGTGTATGCCACGGCGGTATCCACACCGCCGTACCGGCCTGCAGAAGCCATTGCCGGGTATCGGCGCCGCCGCTCAGACAGCCGCGCTTGACCAGTACGAACTGGCCCTCGGCGTGGCGGTGCGGCTGTTCCTCCTGAGCCCAGGCGTCGCGCGCGAGCAGATGTGCGTCGACCTCCGCCGGAATATGCAATGAAGATCGATCCACTTCAGGGACGTTCATGTCGGGGCGCGGGATAAACGGCTGCGGGTGAGAACTTCCGCGCTGCACGGTGCTCGCTCACTTGCCTGTCCGCATGATCGCGTCTCGTCCGCGGTGTTTCGCGCGTCCTGCAGCGCATTCCGTTCGCTCGTTCATCAGCGCATCCCTTTGCCGTTCATGTTCACCAAGAACAAAGAGCCGGACACCCCGCGTTATCCCCCGCTCCGCCACAGCCATGCGACATTTTCACCCCCCTCTCCCCTCGGGGAGAGGGGGGCAACAGCGCAAAAAGAAACACCAAGCTCACCCCACTTCAGCCAAGGCAAGGTAACGCTGCGGCAACACAAGCGCCAGCGGAACGACCAGCGTCATGGCGACCGCCAGCCCGACAAAGGCCGTGTGATACGCGTTTCCCTGTAATCCCGAGTTTGCCAGATGCATGGCGGCCAGGGCATTGATCCCGACCGCCGCCCCGAGATTGCGAAGGAACTGAGTTGCAGCCGTGTAGGCGCCGATGTGCCCTGCAGGCGCCAGGTTCTGCGCCAGCACCAGCGAAGTCGTTGCGACGAAACCCGTTCCGAAGCCCAGCAGCGCTTCACCACCCCATATGGCTAAGTCGCTCGATGCCGAATTGTGCAGCGCAAGCATTACGCTGCCGGCTATCAGCAACGCAGCACCAAGGAGTCCCGCAAAGCGGTAGCCGGTGCGCCCGAGCAGTTTGCCGCAGACGGCCGACCCCGTTGCCCAGCCGACCGCGGCGAGCGCGACCGTGCCGGCGGCTCCGAAAATCTGTGTGCCGCCGTGTTGCAGATAGAGCGGCAACAACGTGACCGAGCCGTATAGTCCACCGCTCGACAGAAACAGCAGGCACAGGCTGGATAACAACTCGGGGCGACTGAAGAATGCTGTAGGAATAGGGCTGGCTCCGGGGCGCCTCCATGCACGCTGCACCAGTGCAAGACCCGCCAGCGTCGTGAAGCCGAGCAAAACGATGAACACGGTCGCCGGGAGGCGCAACGTCGTCTGGGATAGGGCAAGCATCACGCCGATCGTGATCACGCCAAGCAGGAGTTGCGAGGCGATGTCGATGCGTACGGCATGCGTGGTACGCGTTTGATCACGGTCTGTGAGACGAAGTACGGCGATACAGACAACCGCGAGCGGCAGGTTGAGCCAGAAGACGGCACGCCAGCCCAGCCAGGCGGCAAGCGCAGCGCCGCACAATGGACCAACGACCGCCGCGACGCCCCATACGCTGCTCAACATGCCCTGCATGCTCCCGCGCCGTTCAGGGCCGTATAAAGTGCCGAGCAGTGCATAGGCGAGCACGATGATCATGCCACCGCCAAGCCCCTGTAGTACGCGCGCGAGAATCAGCTCTGGCATCGAGGGAGCCAAGGCCGAGGCGCCGGAGGCAGTGGCGAACAGCAATATGGCTATCTGCAGCATACGCCGCTCCCCGAAACGGTCGCCGAGCGCTCCGGCAAACGGTGCGACAAGCGTTACCGCAATCAGGTATCCGGACAAGATCCATGCGTAAAGGTCGGAGTGCCCGAGTGCGCGGTCGACTTCGGGCAGCAGTACTGCGACAACCGTACTGTCCATTGCGGCAAGAAATAGTGTCAGGACGACGGCCGCCGTGGTCCCGCGAAGCGCCGTGTCCGGGATTGATGGAGATTCAGGGTTCGTATGCATCGCGATTGCCTCGGTACGCTGACCGGCCGTCGATCTGCAGCCGGAGAGGGGATTCGCTGTGCACACTAGTCGTGTCGAGGAACGGCGGGAATGTTCGAAACGGACGAATAACGTATCGAGCCGGACGTCTCGGGAAACGTCATGGTTGGAGAAACCACGCCTAGGGGGAGGCATCGCCCGAGTGGCTGCGAAATCTGATCAGTTCCAAAGACACTGAATGCTTGCCCGGCGACCAGGTAAATACGGCTGCCTAGCGTAAGAGAGCAGCGTTCAAGAATAAAAACGTCCCAAAGCAAAAGGCGTCACCACGGTCTCGTAATTCATTTTTTGCATGATGGTTCCGTGTTGGAGGTAACTGATTGAATTTAAAGGTCTTGGTTTCTGGCTCTGTTTAAAATATTAAACAATTTAAGATGCTTAGGATCCTAACAATTAGATTCCTAAGTAGATTGTTGAATGTCAGGATTATGCGTTGCTGAATATCTGCGGAAATTTGTTGACTAGGCGAGATTATTGGTGTATCCATACAAAACATAAGGGTTCAGGGCTAATGAACCATAAAGATAAATTTCAAGGAAAGTGAAAAGGGGTTTCTAGGGGTATGGCTTACCTTCTTCCTGTCTTGAGCTAGGCGTGGGGAATGGGCGGGCCTCATGGTGTGATGATGTAAGGCTTGCAGTTATCGAGCCATTCTTGATCGCCGCCAAGGTGGCTCGCCAGGGCGAGTAGATTGCGATTGTGATCACACGAGTGCCGTAGTCATTGACGTTCATTCGGCACTGAAGTCTTTGCAGAAAAAACTAATTATAAGCTAGACAAAATTGGGGGGCTTCGACGTTCGAGTGTATGACGTCGAAGCGATGGACACACATGCAGCAATAGAAAGATGCTCACGCATCACCTGCAGAGGGTGGGATGTATAAATGGCGTACTGCACGTCAGATCAATCATCGGGAAAGCTGGAGCGGAGAAACTCCGCGCCGCTAGTGGTCTGTCTCTGCTCGAATCCCGTGTGGTATTCCAAATCAAGAGAATTCTGGGGTGGGCAAAAGGCAAGGCATGGCCCCGAGTCGCGAGATTATCCAAAGCAACGGAAATGCCCAAGCTCTGAGAATGCTGTTGGTTCTCTTTGGTTAGCCCTATGTAAGGCCGTAAGGCTTAGCATTCTCAACGCTATGTGTGGCGATATAGCCCAAACGTACGCGGGACAGAAATGAACGTTCGCAAGCGCATCGTATGGATCGTCTTAGCTGTAATCGTCTTGGCCGCGGTTGTTTGGACGGAACAGGTCTGGCTGCCCCGCTATCGTGAGGACATGAACACCGCGCGCTGGACGGAAGCGGTGCGCTTGTCCGATGGACAGACGATTCCCGTCGTGCGCGTGCATCGTTTCAATAACCAATACGGTTTGGGAACCGCTTCGTTGTCGTTCACTGTACCGGGTACCGAGAAACGAATCGTCTGGACGGGGGATTTCGGTCGGGGCTTGCAAGACAACGTGGTGCCGGTCGCTTTGGACATCGTCAACGCGGTGCCCTATCTCGTGACCTACCCCATGAACTGTTACGGATACATTCGGTGGGGTCGCCCGAACCCGCCCTACGTATTCTTCGCGTATGAAAACGCCGCCTGGAAACGTATTCAAGCGAACGCGTATCCGCAGCGGATAAATGAGGCCAATCTATTAATTACGGCCAATAGAAGGAAAAAATACCTGTATTTGTGGTTTAAGAAAGCGAAGGTTACAAAAACGGAACAGGGTGGTTGGGATATCAGTGTGGCGAAAATCCGAAAAATGAATTCGACAGCATACCGCTTCATGAATCGGTTCGTTTACACGAAAACCGACAAGGATCGCCTTGCCGTTTGTCCGGACTGGGAATTTTACAAAGGGGCCTGGATCGGTCGCGGCTCTTCCTTTGGAAGGGAGCTTAT
>NZ_JARRQY010000067.1:0-15620 GCF_037381185.1 Acidihalobacter sp. | reverse complement strand
ACGTTGCGATGACGGTGTCGCTGATTGCGCCGATCGCGATGGAAGAGGGTCTTCGCTTTGCGATCCGCGAAGGTGGCCGCACCGTCGGTGCCGGCGTCGTGTCCAAAATCATCGAGTAAGTTCGATCGGCGAGCCGCGGGCGAAGGTGTGTCCTTCGTCTGCGGCGTCGTTGCGTAAGGATATAGGCCAGTAGCTCAATTGGCAGAGCAGCGGTCTCCAAAACCGCAGGTTGGGGGTTCGAGTCCCTCCTGGCCTGCCACTAACGAGAGGTTGGCGCAGTGGTGGCCGCCTCGTTTTCGGGTGACAGGCATAACATGGCTGAAAAGGCCGCATCGGCAGGGGGCGCTCTCGACTCCCTGAAGGTCGGCATCGCTGCAGTTTTAGTGGCTGCAGCGGTGGTCGGCTTCTATTACTTCTCCGATCAGATGCTCGTGGTCCGCGTGCTCGGCCTGTTGGTGGTCGCGGGTATTGCGGCGGGCGTGTTTTTGACCGCCGCGCCTGGCAAGCGCGTGTGGCGTTTTCTGCTCGACTCGCGCACCGAGGTGCGCAAGATGGTCTGGCCGTCGCGCGGGGAAACGACCCAGGTGACGCTGGTCGTTATCGCAATGGTTGTCGTGGTCGGTCTGTCGCTGTGGTTGTTGGACACGTTTCTCGGCTGGGCCGTGAAGCATTTGATGGGATACGGAGGCTGAGATGTTGCGTTGGTATGTGGTGCACGCCTACTCAGGCTTCGAGCAGCAGGTCAAGAAAGCTATCGAGGAGCACGTGCAGCGTGCCGAGATGCAGGACCTGTTCGGCCAGATTCTGGTGCCGACCGAAGAAGTCGTGGAGATGCGCGAGGGGCAGAAGCGCAGGAGTGAACGCAAGTTTTTCCCCGGCTACGTTCTCGTGCAGATGGACATGAACGACGCGACCTGGCATCTGATTCGCAACGTACCGCGTGTGCTGGGCTTCATCGGAGGGTCGCCGGACAAGCCGTCACCGATCACCGAGAAAGAGGCCGAGGCTATTCTCAATCGCATCCAGGAAGGTGTCGAGAAGCCACGTCCGAAGGTGCTGTTCGAGGTCGGCGAAGTCGTGCGCGTAACCGAGGGTCCGTTCAACGACTTCAATGGCGCGGTCGAAGAGGTCAACTACGACAAGAGTCGGCTGCTCGTAGCCGTTCAGATTTTTGGGCGTTCAACGCCCGTCGAGCTGGATTTCCACCAGGTCGAGAAGGTTTGACGCGCTAGTTTCGCGTCGATCACAGCATTGGGGAGCCGCGAGGCGCTTGCACCCGAAGGAGAGCTAAATGGCAAAAAAAGTCACCGGTTACATCAAATTGCAGGTGGCGGCCGGACAGGCCAACCCCAGTCCGCCCGTCGGCCCGGCGCTCGGTCAACACGGCGTCAACATCATGGAGTTCTGCAAGGCGTTCAACGCGCAGACCCAGAACGTTGAGGCCGGTCTGCCGCTGCCCGTGGTCATCACGGTTTACTCGGACCGCAGCTTTACTTTCATCACCAAGACGCCGCCGGCGTCGATTCTGCTGAAGAAGGCGCTGGGTCTGAAGAAGGGCAGCAGCACGCCGAACACCGCCAAGGTGGGCACCGTCACGCGCGAGCAGCTCGAAGAAATCGCCAAGACCAAGATGCCCGATCTGACCGCCGCGGACATGGATGCGGCTGTGCGCACCATCGCCGGCAGTGCCCGTGCGATGGGCCTGAACGTGGAGGGGGTCTGACATGGCGAAGCTGAGCAAGCGCATTCGTGCGATCCGTGAGCGCATTGAGCCGGGCAAGCTGTATCCGCTGACCGAGGCTCTGGGCCTGATCAAGGAAGGCGCCGGCGCCAAGTTCGTCGAGTCCGTGGACGTTGCCGTCAACCTCGGCGTCGATCCGCGTAAGTCCGATCAGGTGGTGCGTGGTTCTACCGTGCTGCCCAACGGCACCGGCAAGACCGTCCGCGTGGCCGTGTTCACGCAGGGCGCGAACGCCGAGGCTGCTGTCGAGGCCGGCGCTGACAAGGTCGGCATGGACGACCTGGCTGAAGAGGTCAAAGCCGGCAATCTGGATTTCGACGTGGTGGTCGCCAGCCCCGACGCGATGCGCGTCGTCGGCCAGTTGGGCCAGATCCTCGGCCCGCGCGGACTGATGCCCAATCCCAAGGTCGGTACGGTGACCCCGGACGTCGCGACTGCGGTGAAGAACGCCAAGGGCGGTCAGGTGCGTTACCGCACCGATAAGGCCGGCATTATTCATTGCAGCATCGGCAAGGCGGACTTCGAGATCGATGCCCTGATTGGCAACCTGAATGCGCTGTTGGCGGACCTGATCAAGGCCAAGCCGTCCAGCGCCAAGGGCGTCTATGTCAAGGCCGTGACCGTGTCGTCCACCATGGGTGCCGGTGTGCGTGTGGATCAGGCGTCGCTGGAACTGTAAGCGGCGGCGATAGAATTTCGCGACCCTTCGGGGTCGCGGAGGGGATGTACAAGGAAGTACGTCGTCCCAGACCGCAGGCGTCCTTCGGGACTTAATGGCTGAATCGCCTGCGCAGACGATGAAACCCGAGTCGGAACGACTGTTCGGGACATCGTTGGCAGCTCTGCCGCTTCGGCGTCGGAGTGACTTAAACGGCGAGGCGATGTCCGCCTCCCCGAGCAGTAAGGAGAGTAATCGTGGCACTTAATCTGGAAGACAAGAAGCGCGTCGTTTCGGAAGTTGCTGCGGTGGCTGCTGATGCGTATTCCGCGGTTGCCGCGGAATATCGTGGGATGACCGTGGAACAGCTGACCGATCTCCGCCGTAAGGCGCGCGATGGCGGTGTGTACCTGCGGGTGGTGAAGAATACGCTGGCGCGCCGTGCGCTCCAGGGTACCGAATTCGAGTGCATGAACGATGATCTCGTCGGTCCGCTCGTCCTGGCTTTCTCGCAAGAGGATCCGGGCGCGGCGGCGCGTGTGCTCAAGGATTTCGCCAAATCCAACGACAAGCTCGTGGTTAAGTTCCTGGCCGTCAGTGGTCAGAAGCTGCCCGCTAGCGAGCTTGAGCGTCTTGCCAGCCTGCCGACGTACGATCAGGCCATCAGTATGTTGATGGCGACGATGCGTGCGCCGCTCGACAAGTTTGCCCGCACCCTTAACGAGGTGCCCGGCAAACTGACTCGTACCGTGGCTGCGATTCGGGATCAGAAACAGGCTGCCGCCTGAGATCTCGCGTTTTGATTCGGGTTTATTGACTGGAGAAGTAACATGGCTGTATCCAAAGAAGACATCCTCGAGACGATTTCCAACATGACGGTGATGGAGGTCGTTGACCTGATTTCCGCCATGGAGGAGAAGTTCGGCGTTTCCGCCGCGGCCGCCGTGGCCGCTGCTCCTGCCGCCGCCGGTGGTGGCGAAGCCGCCGCTGCCGAAGAAAAGACCGAGTTCGACGTGGTCATGAGCAGCTTCGGCAGCAATAAGGTCGGCGTCATCAAAGTCGTGCGTGCCATCACCGGCCTGGGCCTGAAGGAAGCCAAGGACATGGTGGAAGGCGCGCCTTCGACCGTGAAGGAAGGCGCCTCCAAGGACGAAGCTGAAGATATCAAGAAGCAGCTTGAAGAGGCGGGTGCGTCCGTCGAACTCAAGTAAGCGTACGGTCCGCACTAGCGGAACGCACGTGTAATCCGGAATCGGCTGGCGGTGGAAACACTGCCGGCCTTTTCCCGTTTGTAGGCGTCTCAGGCGCCGCTGCGTCCGTTGCTGGGGCGCATATGTAAGACAGGACAGGCAGTTGCGGGCCATAAGGGCCACCGGCCCCGCACTTTGGCATGGATTGCCGGTTTGTCAAACGGGGCAGTGCCAAGCACTGCGGCCGAACGCTTCTGGCCAAGGCGGATCGGTCTGGACCCGAGACTTGATTTGGTAGTGAGGAATCGCGATGGCGTACAGCTACACCGAAAAGAAGCGTATCCGCAAGGATTTCGGCAAACAGCCCCAAATCCTGGAGGTCCCCTATCTCCTGGCGACGCAACTCGATTCGTACCGCCAGTTCCTGCAGCTCGACGCTCAGTCGACCGAGCGCCAGGATGTGGGCTTGCACAGTGCGTTCAAATCGGTGTTCCCGATTGTGAGCTACTCCGAGCACGTGATTCTCGATTACGTGAGCTATCGGCTCGGTGAGCCCGTGTTCGACGTCAAGGAATGCCAGTTGCGTGGGCAGACCTATGCCGCGCCGCTGCGGGTGGTGCTGCGTCTGGTGATCTATGACAAGGACGCCCCCGCGGGCTCCAAGGTCATCAAGGACGTCAAGGAGCAAGAGGTCTACATGGGCGAACTGCCGCTCATGACCGAGAACGGCACCTTCGTTATCAACGGCACCGAGCGTGTTATCGTTTCCCAGTTGCACCGCTCGCCGGGCGTGTTCTTCGACCACGACAAGGGCAAGACGCATTCCTCAGGCAAGCTGCTGTTCAGCGCTCGTGTGATTCCCTACCGCGGTTCCTGGCTGGATTTCGAATTCGATCCCAAGGACAGCGTGTTTGTGCGTATCGATCGCCGCCGCAAGCTGCCGGCCACGGTGCTGTTGCGCGCGCTCGGTTACGAGGATGAGCAGATCCTCGACGTGTTCTTCCAGAAGATCGGCGTCAAATCCGCCGGCGAAGACAGCTACAGCATTGATCTGGTGCCGGAGCGTCTGCGCGGTGAAACCGCCGTCGCCGACATCGTGGTCGATGGCAAGGTCCTGGTCGAGACTGGCCACCGGGTCAGCGCCCGCCACGTGCGGCAGATGGAAAAAGCCGGCCTGGACAAGCTTGAAGTGCCGTCCGAATACCTGGTCGGAAAGGTGCTCGCGCACAACGTGATCGACGAGTCGACCGGTGAGCTGATCGCGCGTGCCAACGCCGAACTCAACGGCGAAGTGCTGGCCGGTCTGAGCGAGGCCGGTGTGGAAAGCTTCCAGATCATCTACACCAACGATCTGGATTGTGGGCCGTATATCTCCAGCACGCTGGCGCTGGATCCGACCGCCACGCAACTCGAGGCGCAGGTCGAGATCTACCGGATGATGCGTCCCGGCGAGCCACCGACCAAGGAGGCCGCCCAGAATCTGTTCGAGAGCCTGTTCTTCAGCGAGGACCGCTACGATCTGTCCGCGGTCGGCCGCATGAAGTTCAACCGCCGCGTGGGCCGTGAAGAGGTCACCGGCTCCGGCACGCTGACCAACCAAGACATCCTCGACGTCCTAAAGACGCTGATCGACATCCGCAACGGCGATGGCACGGTCGACGACATCGACCATCTCGGTAACCGCCGCATCCGCTGCGTCGGCGAGATGGCCGAGAACACTTTCCGCGTCGGTTTGGTGCGCGTCGAGCGCGCGGTCAAGGAACGTCTGACCGTGGCCGAGAGTGAAGGCCTGATGCCGCAGGAACTGATCAACGCCAAGCCGGTGGCTGCCGCGATCAAGGAGTTCTTCGGCTCGTCGCAGCTGTCGCAGTTCATGGATCAGAACAACCCGCTGTCGGAGGTCACCCACAAGCGTCGTATCTCGGCTCTTGGGCCGGGCGGCCTGACCCGCGAACGCGCCGGTTTCGAGGTGCGCGATGTGCACCCGACGCACTATGGCCGTGTCTGCCCGATCGAGACGCCTGAAGGTCCGAACATCGGTCTGATCAACTCTCTGGCGCTGTACGCACGTACCAACGAGTATGGTTTCCTCGAGACGCCGTACCGCAAGGTCGTGGATCAGCAGGTGACCGCGGAGATCGCCTATCTGTCCGCCATCGAAGAGGCGCAGTACGTGATCGCGCAGGCCAATGCGCGCCTGGACGCCGAGGGCCGTTTCGTCGACGACATGATCTCCTGCCGTCATCAGAACGAGTTCGCGATGTCCACCCCGGATCGCATCGAGTACATGGATATCTCGCCCAAGCAGATCGTCTCGGTCGCTGCGGCGTTGATTCCGTTCCTCGAACACGACGACGCCAACCGCGCGCTGATGGGCTCCAACATGCAGCGCCAGGCCGTGCCCTGTCTGCGTGCCGAAAAGCCGATCGTCGGAACGGGCGTTGAGCGTATCGTGGCGATGGACTCCGGCGCGACCGTCAAGGCCCGCCGCGGGGGTATGGTCGATTCGGTGGACGCGGCGCGTATCGTTGTCCGTGTTAACGACGACGAGACCGCTCCCGGCGAACCCGGCGTCGACATCTACAACCTGACCAAGTACACGCGCTCGAACCAGAACACCTGCATCAACCAGCGTCCGCTGGTCAATCCGGGTGATCAGATCGCGCGCGGCGATGCGCTGGCCGACGGTTCTTCCACGGACATGGGTGAGCTGGCCCTGGGCCAGAACATGCTGGTCGCGTTCATGCCCTGGAACGGCTACAACTTCGAGGACTCCATCCTTATCTCCGAGCGCGTAGTGCAGGAAGACCGTTTCACCTCGATCCACATCGAGGAACTGACCTGCGTGGCGCGTGACACCAAGCTCGGACCGGAAGAGATCAGTTCCGATATCCCGAATGTCAGCGAGGGTCTGCTCAACAAGCTGGATGAGGCGGGCATCGTCTATATCGGCGCGGAAGTGCGACCTGGCGACATCCTGGTCGGCAAGGTCACGCCCAAGGGCGAAACCCAGCTGACCCCAGAGGAGAAGCTGCTGCGCGCGATCTTTGGCGAGAAGGCTTCCGACGTGAAGGACACCTCGCTGCGCGTGCCCTCGGGCATGGAAGGCACGGTGATCGACGTGCGGGTGTTCACCCGCGACGGTGTGGAGAAGGATTCGCGTGCGAAGTCGATCGAGGACACGGAACTCGAGCGCGTGCGCAAGGACCTTGCGGACCAGCTGCGTATCTACGAGAACGACGTCTACTCGCGGATTGAGCGTCTGTTGACCGGCAAGGTCGCCGAGGGCGGCCCCGGCAAGCTGGAGGCCGGCGCCAAGATCACCAAGGCGTATCTCAGCGAGATCGGCCGCGATCGCTGGGCGGAAATCCGCATGCGCAGCGAAGAGGTGAACGTGCAGCTCGAGACGCTGAACAAGCAGATCAGCGAGCAGCGTGAGTCCTTCGACGCCAAGCTGCGCGAGCAGCGCACCAAGCTCACCCAGGGCGACGATCTCGCGCCGGGCGTGCTGAAGATGGTCAAGGTGTATCTGGCCGTCAAGCGCCGCATGCAGCCGGGCGACAAGATGGCCGGCCGCCACGGTAACAAGGGTGTGGTGTCGATGATCGTTCCGGTCGAGGACATGCCGCACACCGAGAACGGCGAACCGGTCGATATCGTGCTCAACCCGCTGGGCGTGCCCTCGCGAATGAACGTCGGGCAGGTGCTGGAGACGCACCTGGGTTGGGCGGCCAAGGGTCTGGGTCACAAGATCGCGCGTATGATCGAGGCCAAGGCCAAGGTCGACGAACTGCGTGGCTTCCTCGACAAGATCTACAACTCGGACGATGCATTCCAGAAGGTGGATCTGGCCGAGTTCAGCGACGAAGAAGTGGTGCATCTGGCGAGCAATCTGCGCGCCGGTGTACCGCTCGCCACGCCGGTGTTCGACGGCGCCAGCGAGAGTGATATCCACGCCATGCTGCGTCTGGCCGATCTGCCCGAGAGTGGGCAGACTACGCTGGTTGACGGCCGCACCGGCGTCGCTTTCGAGCGTCCGGTAACCGTGGGCTACATGCACATGCTCAAGCTCAACCATCTCGTCGACGACAAGATGCACGCGCGTTCGACCGGCCCGTACAGCCTGGTCACTCAGCAGCCGCTGGGCGGTAAGGCGCAGTTCGGCGGTCAGCGTTTCGGGGAAATGGAAGTCTGGGCGCTGGAGGCCTACGGCGCGGCGTACACCTTGCAGGAAATGCTGACCGTCAAGTCGGACGACGTGGCGGGCCGCAACAAGATGTACAAGAACATCGTCGACGGCGATCACCGCATGGAGGCCAATATGCCCGAATCCTTCAACGTGTTGATGAAGGAAATCCGTTCGCTCGGTCTGGATGTCGAGCTTGAGCAGGACTAAAGCGTTGAAGAGGTGTGCGGCGCATGAGCGCCGTACGCCGGGCATGACTCTGATCTTTCGAGGCAGGTACATATGAGAGACCTACTGAACATTCTTAAGCCCAAGGGCCAGATGGACGATTTCGATGGCATTCGCATCGCGCTGGCCTCGCCCGATCTGATCCGTTCCTGGTCTTACGGCGAAGTGAAGAAGCCGGAGACCATCAATTACCGTACGTTCAAGCCGGAACGTGACGGCCTGTTCTGCGCCAAGATCTTCGGTCCGGTGAAGGACTACGAGTGCCTGTGCGGCAAGTACAAGCGCCTCAAGCACCGCGGCGTGGTCTGCGAGAAGTGCGGCGTCGAGGTGACCCAGGCAAAGGTGCGCCGCGAGCGTATGGGTCACATCGAACTGGCCAGCCCGACGGCGCACATCTGGTTCCTGAAGTCGCTGCCTTCGCGCATCGGCCTGTTGCTGGACATGACGCTGCGCGACATCGAGCGCATCTTGTACTTCGAAGCCTTCGTGGTCATCGATCCGGGCATGACCACGCTCGAGCGTTGCCAATTGCTGTCCGACGAGGGCTACCTCGAGGCGATCGAAGAGCACGGTGACGAGTTCGATGCCCGCATGGGTGCTGAGGCGGTGCTCGAGTTGCTCAAGAGCATGGACCTCAAGAGTGAGGCCGCACGCCTGCGTCAGGAAATGGCCGAGACGAACTCGGACACCAAGCTCAAGCGCGTGTCCAAACGCCTCAAGCTGATCGAGTCCTATCTGGAGTCGGGCAACAAGCCGGAGTGGATGATCCTCACCGTGCTGCCGGTGCTGCCGCCGGATCTGCGTCCGCTGGTGCCGCTGGACGGCGGCCGTTTTGCGACCTCGGATCTGAACGATCTATACCGCCGCGTGATCAACCGCAACAACCGCCTCAAGCGTCTGCTCGAGCTGAACGCGCCCGACATCATCGTGCGCAACGAGAAGCGCATGCTGCAGGAGTCGGTCGACGCGTTGCTCGACAACGGCCGCCGCGGCCGTGCGATCACCGGCACCAACAAGCGCCCGCTCAAGTCGCTGGCCGACATGATCAAGGGCAAGCAGGGCCGCTTCCGCCAGAACCTGCTCGGCAAGCGAGTCGACTACTCCGGCCGTTCGGTCATCGTGGTCGGCCCGACGCTGATGCTGCACCAGTGCGGCCTGCCCAAGAAGATGGCGCTGGAGCTGTTCAAGCCGTTCATCTTCGGCAAGCTGATCCGCCGCGGCCTGGCTACCACCATCAAGGCGGCCAAGAAGCTGGTCGAGCGCGAAGGCGCCGAGGTCTGGGACGTGCTCGAGGACGTGATCCGCGAGCATCCGGTCATGCTCAACCGCGCGCCGACGCTGCACCGTCTGGGTATTCAGGCCTTTGAGCCGGTGCTGATCGAGGGTAAGGCGATTCAGCTGCATCCGCTGGTCTGCGCCGCGTTCAACGCGGATTTCGACGGCGACCAGATGGCGGTGCACGTGCCGCTGTCGCTGGAGGCCCAGCTAGAGGCGCGCA
This sequence comes from Acidihalobacter sp., assembly GCF_037381185.1. Lineage (NCBI taxonomy): Bacteria > Pseudomonadati > Pseudomonadota > Gammaproteobacteria > Chromatiales > Ectothiorhodospiraceae > Acidihalobacter > Acidihalobacter sp. The sequence goes on along the minus strand of NZ_JARRQY010000067.1, from coordinate 6,119 downwards.
GCCTCATGATGTCCTCCAACAACATCCTGTCGCCGGCCAACGGCGAGCCGATTATCGTGCCGTCGCAGGATATTGTGCTTGGTCTCTACTACATGACTCGCGAGCGCATCAATGCGCGTGGCGAGGGTATGGTGTTCGCCGACGTCGCCGAGGTGCACCGTGCCTATGAAGTGGGCATGCTCGAACTGCATGCGCGCGTGAAGGTCCGCATCACCGAACGCATTCAGCGCGAGGACGGCGAGATCGATACCGTCACTTCGGTCAAGGACACCACGGCGGGCCGTGCGCTGGTCTACGAGATCGCGCCCGACGGCATGGCCTTCGAGATGTTCGATCGCGATCTCACGAAGAAGGCGATCTCCAATCTGATCAATGCCTGCTATCGCCGCATGGGGCTGAAGGCGACCGTCATCTTCGCCGATCGCCTGATGTATACCGGCTATCGATACGCGACGCGCTCCGGCGTGTCCTTCGGCGCCAACGATATGGTGGTTCCCGACGAGAAAACGGAACTGCTGGCTAGCGCCGAGCAGGAGGTGCGCGACATTGAGGACCAGTATGCCAGCGGTCTGGTAACCAAGGGCGAGCGCTACAACAAGGTCATCGATATCTGGTCGCGTGCCAATGACCAGGTCGCCAAGGCGATGATGGACAAGCTCGGCAACGACGACGTGATCGACGCCGAAGGCAACTCCGTGCGCGAGAAGTCGTTCAACTCCATCTACATGATGGCCGACTCTGGGGCGCGTGGTTCTGCCGCGCAGATCCGTCAGCTCGCCGGTATGCGCGGCCTGATGGCCAAGCCGGACGGTTCGATCATCGAGACACCGATCACCGCGAATTTCCGTGAAGGCCTGAACGTTCTGCAGTACTTCATTTCAACCCACGGCGCGCGTAAGGGGCTTGCCGACACCGCGCTCAAGACCGCGAACTCCGGATACCTGACCCGTCGCCTGGTCGACGTGGCGCAGGATGTGGTGGTCACCGAAGTCGATTGCGGCACCCAGGAAGGCATCGTCATGGCGCCGATCATCGAGGGTGGCGACGTGGTCGAGCCGCTGCGTGAGCGGGTGCTGGGGCGCGTGCTGGCGCGCGAAGTGTTGCGGCCCGGTACCGAGGAAACGCTCCTCGAAGCCGGTACGCTGCTCGACGAAGCCCTCTGCGATAGCCTCGAAGAAGCTGGTGTGGACGAGGTGGTGGTGCGGTCCGCGATTACCTGTGAAACCCTGCATGGCGTCTGCAGCATGTGCTATGGACGTGACCTGGCGCGCGGCCATGCGGTGAATATCGGCGAATCCGTCGGCGTCATCGCGGCGCAGTCGATCGGGGAGCCGGGCACCCAGCTGACGATGCGTACCTTCCACATCGGTGGTGCGGCCAGCCGTTCGGCGGCAGCCAGCAACATTCAGGTGAAGGCCGCCGGTATCGTGCGTCTGCACAACGTCAAGCTGGTCGAGCACCACAACGGCAATTTGGTCGCGGTGTCACGTTCCGGCGAACTGGGCCTGGTGGACGAGATGGGGCGTGAGCGTGAGCGCTACAAGATCCCCTACGGTGCGACCATCAGCGTCAAGGACGGTGAAGCCACCAGTGCCGGTGGCATCGTGGCGAACTGGGATCCGCATACCCATCCGATCATCACCGAGATGAACGGCAAGGCGCGCTTCCTCGACTTCGTCGACGGCGTATCCGTAGTCAAGCAGGTCGACGAGATCACCGGTTTGAGTTCGACCGTGGTCACTGATCCGAAGGTGCGTGGCAGCGCCGGCAAGGATCTGCGTCCGGCGATCCGCCTGATCGACGAGGACGGCAACGATCTGATGCTTCCGGGCACCCAGCTCCCGGCAACCTACGTGCTGCCGGCCGGCGCTATCGTCAACCTCGAGGATGGCGACACGGTGGCCGTCGGCGACGTCATCGCGCGTATCCCGCAGGAGTCGTCCAAGACCCGCGACATCACCGGTGGTCTGCCGCGTGTCGCGGATCTGTTCGAGGCGCGCAAGCCCAAGGAACCTGCGATTCTCGCCGAACGCACCGGTACCATCACCTTTGGCAAGGACACCAAGGGCAAACAACGCCTGGTGATCACGGAGGAGGGTGGCGACGTCTACGAGGAACTGATTCCGAAGTGGCGCCAGGTCAGCGTGTTCGAAGGTGAAAAGGTAGAACGGGGCGAGGTCATCGCCGAGGGCGAACTCAGCCCGCACGACATTCTGCGTTTGCGCGGCATTCCGGCGCTGGCCAGCTACCTCGTGCGCGAAATCCAGGACGTCTACCGTCTGCAGGGCGTGAAGATCAACGACAAGCATATCGAGGCGATCATTCGTCAGATGCTGCGCAAGGTCGATATCGTCGACGCAGGCGATACACGCTTCCTCAAGGGCGAACAGGTTGACCGTTCCCGTCTGGTGGAGGAGAACCGCCGCGTGATGGCTGAAGGCAAGCAGCCGGCGCAGTACGAATCGGTGCTGCTGGGCATCACCAAGGCTTCGCTGGTGACCGAGTCGTTCATTTCCGCTGCGTCTTTCCAGGAGACCACGCGTGTTCTTACCGAAGCTTCCGTGCGCGGCAGCAAGGACGACCTGCGCGGGCTCAAGGAGAACGTCATCGTCGGTCGCCTGATTCCGTCGGGCACCGGGCTCGCTTTCCATGAGGAGCGGCGCCGCAAACGACATATGGGCGAGATGCTCGCGCTGGAGTTGGCGGCAGCTGCTGCCGAATCCGGCGATGCGGCCGATGAGACGGAAGAGATGGCGGTGCTGCGGGAAGCGCCGGAGAGCGGAACTGATGAAATCGGTTCCGCCGGGGAGGAGTGACGTCGCTGCGTCTTGACACGCGCTTGACAGACCTCTAATATTTCGCGTCCTTCGACAGGCTGCGTCTGTGCGGCCTGTCGTTTGTTTTAAGGGTTGGAGAGAAACGCTTAATGGCTACGATCAACCAGTTGGTGCGCAAGCCGCGCAAGCAGAAAAGGGAAAAAAGTAACGTTCCCGCGCTGGAGGCATGTCCGCAGCGTCGTGGCGTGTGCACGCGCGTGTACACCACGACTCCGAAGAAGCCGAACTCCGCGTTGCGTAAGGTCGCGCGCGTGCGTCTGACCAATGGTTACGAGGTCAGCGGCTACATCGGCGGTGAGGGACATAATCTGCAGGAGCACTCGGTGGTGCTCATCCGCGGCGGCCGTGTGAAGGATCTTCCCGGTGTGCGCTACCACGTGGTGCGCGGCAGCCTGGATACCCAGGGCGTGCAGAACCGCCGCCAGGCCCGTTCGAAGTACGGTGCGAAGCGGCCCAAGAGCTGATTCGTTTCCCTCTGATTCAGATTTAGAGAATCGCCATGCCTAGAAGAAGAGAAGTTCCGAAGCGCCAGGTGTTGCCCGATCCGAAGTTCGGCAGCGAGCAGTTGGCCAAGTTCATCAACTTCGTGATGGAAAGCGGCAAGAAGTCGGTCGCCGAGCATATCGTTTACGGTGCGCTGGACCACATCTCGACCCGCAAGTCCGGCGTTGATCCGCTTGAGGTGCTCGGCGGCGCGCTGGAGAATGTGCGACCCATGGTCGAGGTCAAGTCGCGCCGCGTCGGTGGCGCTACCTATCAAGTGCCGGTCGAAGTCCGTTCCGTGCGTCAGAACGCGCTGGCTATGCGCTGGTTGGTCGACGCTGCGCGCAAGCGCGGTGAGAAGTCGATGGCGCAGAAACTGGCCGGCGAGTTGATGGACGCCTCGGAAAGTAAGGGTGGTGCGGTGAAGAAGCGTGAAGATACGCACCGCATGGCCGAGGCCAACAAGGCCTTCTCTCATTATCGCTGGTAAACCCAGAGGAATTTGATCGTGGCACGCAAGACTCCCATCGAGCGGTATCGCAATATCGGCATCATGGCTCACATCGATGCCGGTAAGACGACGACCACCGAGCGCATCCTGTTCTACACCGGCGTCTCGCACAAGATTGGCGAAGTGCACGAGGGCGCCGCCACCATGGACTGGATGGAGCAGGAGCAGGAGCGGGGAATCACCATTACCTCCGCTGCCACGACATGCTTCTGGCAGGGCATGGATCGTCAGTTTCCCGAGTATCGCGTCAATATCATCGATACTCCTGGACACGTCGACTTCACCATCGAGGTGGAGCGCTCGCTGCGCGTGCTCGATGGTGCCTGCGCGGTGTTCTGCGCGGTCGGTGGTGTGGAGCCGCAGTCCGAGACCGTGTGGCGTCAGGCCAATAAGTACCACGTGCCGCGCATGGCGTTCGTCAACAAGATGGACCGCGCCGGCGCGAACTTCCTCAAGGTCGTCGAGCAGATCGGTACCCGTCTGGGCGCCAGCCCGGTGCCGGTGCAGTTGCCGATCGGTGCCGAGGAGGACTTCAAGGGCGTGGTCGATCTGGTCCGCATGCAGGCGATCTTCTGGAACGACGCCGACATGGGTATGACCTATGAGGCCAAGGATATTCCGGCGGATATGGCTGACGAGTGCGCCGAATGGCGCGAGAAGATGCTTGAAGCCGCGGCCGAAGCTTCCGAAGAGTTGATGGAGAAGTATCTCGAAGAGGGCGATCTGTCCGAAGAGGAAATCCGTCAGGGGCTGCGTACGCGTACGCTCGCCAACGAGATCGTCCCCACGCTGTGCGGTTCGGCGTTCAAGAACAAGGGCGTGCAGGCGATGCTCGATGCGGTTGTCTATTACATGCCCAGTCCGACCGACGTGCCTGCGATTCGCGGCCATCTGGACGACGCCGAAGAAACCGAGGCGGTGCGTCATTCCACCGACGACGAGCCGTTCGCTGCGCTGGCGTTCAAGATCGCAACCGACCCCTTTGTCGGTTCGCTGACTTTTTTCCGCGTTTACTCTGGCGTGATCAATTCCGGCGACACCGTGTTTAATCCGGTGAAGAGCAAGCGCGAGCGCGTCGGGCGTATTCTGCAGATGCACGCGAACTCCCGCGAGGAGATCAAGGAAGTGTGTGCGGGAGACATTGCCGCGGCCGTTGGTCTGAAGGATGTGACGACCGGCGATACGCTGTGCGACACGAATAACGTGATTACCCTGGAGCGCATGGAATTCCCTGAGCCCGTCATCTCGGTCGCGGTCGAACCGAAGACCAAGAGCGACCAAGAGAAGATGGGTATCGCGCTCTCCAAGCTGGCGCAGGAGGATCCGTCGTTCCGCGTACGCACCGACGAAGAGTCCGGGCAGACCATCATTTCCGGCATGGGTGAGCTGCATCTGGAGATTATCGTCGATCGCATGAAGCGCGAGTTCAAGGTCGAGGCGAATGTCGGTGCCCCGCAGGTCGCGTATCGCGAGACCATTCGCAAGAACGTCGAGCAGGAAGGCAAGTTCGTGCGCCAGTCCGGTGGTCGCGGTCAGTACGGCCACGTTTGGCTGCGCATCGAGCCTCGGGAGGCCGGTGCCGGTTACGAGTTCGAAAACGCCATTGTCGGTGGTGTGGTGCCGAGGGAGTACATTCCCGCGGTCGACAAGGGTATTCAGGAGCAGATGCAGAACGGTGTGCTGGCCGGATATCCGGTGGTGGATATCAAGGTCACGTTGTTCGACGGGTCCTACCACGACGTCGACTCCTCGGAAATGGCGTTCAAGATTGCCGGTTCCATGGGTTTCAAGGAGGGTGCGCTCAAGGCCTCTCCGGCGCTGCTCGAGCCGATCATGAAGGTCGAAGTGGTTACGCCCGAGGAATACATGGGTGATGTCATGGGCGATCTGAATCGGCGCCGCGGTTTGGTGCAGGGGATGGACGACGCTGCGGCCGGCAAGATCATCCGTGCCGAGGTGCCCTTGGCCGAGATGTTCGGTTACGCGACATCGCTGCGTTCTGCGACCCAGGGTCGCGCGAACTACTCGATGGAGTTCGAGAAGTACGCCGAGGCGCCTAGCAACGTGGCGGACGCAGTTATCAAGAAGGCCTCTTGACCGTCGTCTGGGCTCAATAGCACTTAATTTATCGGATTTTTGGAGAGGATTAGAGTCGTGGCCAAGGAAAAGTTTGAACGTACGAAGCCGCACGTAAACGTGGGTACGATCGGTCATGTTGATCATGGTAAGACGACGCTGACGGCGGCGCTGACCAAGGTGATGGGTGAGCAGCACGGCGGAGAGTTCAA
>NZ_JARRQY010000066.1:0-15742 GCF_037381185.1 Acidihalobacter sp. | reverse complement strand
CATTAGATGTTGATTTCAAATCATAAATCCGTCCAAACAGAACTAGAACTAGTAACAAAAAAGCAAGACCAACAACAAGAAATCCGGCAAAAATGAAATATCTTTTTTTCATAGGGTCATTCACCTAGAAACAAAAAATAAAGCATTTCGGGGTCTATTATAAGTTCTAAACCTGACCCCGATGATCCTTGCTCGATAAGGCGCCCGACGTGCAGTACGCCATTCATGCCGCGATCGCGCGGACGGCCTGTCGTCCAACCTTATGACACGGGAGGCAAGTTGGCCTTGTTTGCCGTCTTGCTGGCATATGCCCTACCCACCATCAATGCACATTCGATATCAGTGACCATTTTGGTTGCCTCCAAAAATTCGCTTGCATGGACAATATGGCTCATCTTGACCTAATTTCTGCCGTTTGCAGTAAGCTAAGCATTCATCAAGACTTTTTTGTTGTTCAAACCAATCCAACCCGCGCCATCCGCCACGACCATCGTAAACAAGCTTATGACAATCGTTCATCTCGATAAGCGGCTTGTGATCCTTGGTGAAATATATTTCACCGACACTTCGCATTTTTGAAATCTCTGCATTTAAGTACCGTGTATTCGGCACCTTGCCTAGAGCACCTTGTTCGGCCTGGTATGTTTTGACCCTAGTCAAATACTCTTTAAATGATCTTTCACTTCCAATAAATGGGAGAGCCAAAAGCACATTTGATTTCACTTTTTTAACAGGGAACTCATTAAATTGAACGCGCGCCCACTTCCTATCGACATATTTAAGAATCACGTACGGCGGACTGGGCCTGTCCCATCGGTTATAGGCATGGCATGACAAAGGAACGGCAACCACATACGGCACGTCATCGAAAATCTCGATAGCTACCAACTGCAGAGCGTCCACATACCCCACACCGTAATCACCCTTCCAGGTGATCTCCTGCTTCGTGCCCGGAAGTTTGAAACGAACGATTTGCTCCTTTAGAGGATTCCCATCGCCAGGAATCCGCAGCCCCGAGGGGTCGTATTCCAATGAACGGTCGATCATGAGGGTTTTGCCGTTCGGCAACGGCACCTGTTCTTGCCAGCGCACCGTATGCATATAGGTACGGCAAGTCGCCACGCCGGACAGTACGACCACAATAATGACGCCCCATGCTAGATATTTTTGAAAAGCATTCATCTTTTCAATCATGATTACCCGTAGCGCGAACTACGATGACACCTCATCATTTATGCATAGACTCGGGAACAGCTCTTGCCTTTGCCCCATCCCAGCATCCTCTGGTTTAAATGACCGAGCGGAATTTCGTGGAAACGCAGGACGCCGGCGATACCGCCTTTCTCCACTTCCGCCGCCCAGACGAGCGCCTAACGTACAGTATGCCATTCATACCGAGGTCTCCTGAGCTTCCTTCCGCCCCCAAGACAAAATAACAAGTTGAATTTCCTCTTCCCTCTTTATCTCTTGTTATTTGTATTTCATCCTCGAGAATTCGAATAAATAACTACCTCGATAAGACGACAAATCAGAAACACTTTACCCGCCAGTTTTTCAAACAAATTACCGACATATAACGCGAATTTATCCACATTTTTGACGACCGAACAGATGGCATACACCAAGAGATGCCAGCAACCAACAACGGAAGCGATCAATGCCGTTAGCTTAGTCGGCCTTTCATTATCTTTTGCAGAATACGCTCCTTTGACACCCAAACAACCTGAGAGGGCTCATTTCCATACGCTTCTTTATTCATGGCAATCGCACCATTGAGTTCTATCCAGTGGACCAGTGTCTCGGAAGCCTTTCCATGAGACACAGTCATTCCAGAGCCGAACTTATCGGTAAGCCAATGCATCATCGCCTTGTGCGCACCAGGCATGATGTCCGCTTTCACTTGACGCAAGCCTCCTTTTTCGAAGAAAAAGACCACGAACCAGGCATCAACCTCATTGATGCTTTTCACGCTGGCGTAGCAGGAACGTTCACCAAGACTGGATGGCTCGTATCCACAATCCAGGCCGAGCTTTGGATAGTGCTTGAGAATTTCCTTCTCCGTCATCGAGCCGGACAACTGCGCAAACGGGATAGAGATCGAATTGTCAGCCTTGAGGAAATGCAATACACGATTCTTGAGGGTATAAGCATGCGCTGGTGTCTGTTTATACAACCACCCACCCGCGACAAGAGACAGAACAAGCAGAAGACCTATAGTTTTTTTCATCATTCCCCCTCAAAACATCGATGTTGTTAAAAAATTTCGACGGAAGTGCCTGAAGCCCGCGCTCGCGCTACTGGAACTGATACCCAAAAGTTCACCACTGCCTCATTTAGCGCAGCATCAGCACTCCTTGCAGCCAAGCCGCATACCCGACGTATTCGTCCGCCCCGGCCACCGCTCCGACAATAAGCAGACAAGCACCTCAACATGCGCTCATCGCTCATGCAGGCTCTCCGAGGAGTACTGCAACAGCGGCGCCAGGAAATACTCCACCACCCGTCTGCGTCCCGTTTTGACCTCGACGCTCACGGCCATGCCCGGCGTCAGATGAATCGCCCGTTTGTTGACCTGTATCGTTTCCCGCTTCAGACGCACCCGCATGGCGTAGACCAAGCCCAGTTTTTCATCCTGTATCGCATCCTCCGACACATGCGTCACGACTCCGGGGATGGTCCCGTACTTGGTATAGGGAAAGGTGTCGATCTTGACCTGCACGGATTGACCGGCATGAACGAAGCCGATGTCCTTGTTCGGCAACATCGCTTCGACTTCCATGACGTTGTCCCGCGGCACGACGATCATCAACGGCTGGGCGGGCGTGACCACGCCACCGACCGTATGCACCGCAAGCTGTTGCACGGTGCCGGCAACGGGTGAACGCAGGCGCATCAGGCGATCGCGCAGCTCCGCCTTGATCAGTTCCTGCTTCAAACTCGCGGCCTTGGCGCGCGCCTCGTGCAACGTATCCAGCGTCTCCCGGCGCGTTTGCGCCACGTACGCATCCTTTTGCTGCACGGCTTCGTTCAGCGCCGCCTTGGCTTCCGCCAGCTGCGCCTTCTGCGCGACGAGTTCGCGGGACTGCTCGATGCGGGCCTGCTCCAGCTCCAGGTAGGCATGCTGCGACACATGCCCGGACGCGGCGAGCTTCTTGTAGTCGCCTGCGCGTCGAGTCGCGATCGGCAGCGTTTGCGCAAGCTTCGATACGGCGGCAGCGATGACGTGAACTTCCTGCCGCCTGCGCTCGACCTCGGCCTCCATTTGCCTCAGCTGCGCCCGAAACTGGCGATAATGTCCCTCAAGCAGCAAGCGCTCGGATTGCACGCGCCCGGCCGGTACGTTCCCCGCCACTTGCAGCCTCGGCGCCACGTCCGGCTTGTCCAGCGACACCAGCAGGGCATTCGCCCTCGCCGCATCCAGCCGTGCGGTCAGTTCGTCCTCGGCCAGACGCCGTACGTCTGCATGGGACGCAGTCGCATCCAGTTCGAGCAGCACTTCGCCCGGCCTGACCTGCTGGCCGTCACGCACGTTGATGCCCTTGACCACAGAGGTTTCCAGCGCCTGAATGGTCTTCGTGCGGCCGTCAGGAATGATCTTGCCGCGCGCCACGGCGACCACGTCGATGCGCCCCAGAATCGCCCACGCGACAGCGATGAGCGCGAACAGCAGTATCAGCCACATGGCGACGCGCGGCGCCGGATGTACCGGCGTCTCCTGCAGCGCAAGCGCCGACGGCAGAAACTGATGCTCGTGCGCCTGGCGCGGAGGACTGTCCAGCTCCTTGCGCCGCGACCACGATGCGGCGAAGACGCCGCCATATCGGCGCATCAAGTCTCCCCAAGCCTGCAGACGCATGCCCACGCCTATGCCTGCTGCAGGCGCAGCAGGCGGGCGTAGTGCCCAGCCTGATGCGCCGCCAGTTCTTCGTGGTTGCCGGACTCGACGATCTGGCCGCGATCCATGACCACGATCCGGTCGGCATGACGCACGGCCGAGAGCCGATGCGCGATGATGATGACCGTGCGCCCCTGCGAAATGGTGCGCATGTTTTCCTGGATCACTCGTTCGGACTCGTAGTCCAGCGCACTGGTCGCCTCGTCGAAAATCAGGATGCGCGGGTCGGTGATCAGGGCGCGGGCGATGGCGATGCGCTGGCGCTGCCCGCCGGACAGGCTGGCGCCATGTTCACCCACGATCGTGTCGTAGGCCTCAGTCATCTCGAGGATGAAATCGTGCGCTCCGGCCATTTTCGCGACCGCCATCACCTGCTCGATCGGCGCGCCGGGCGCGGCCAGAGCAATGTTCTCGCGCACGCTGCGGTTGAACAGCACGTTCTCCTGCAGCACCACGCCGATCTGGCGGCGCAGCGAGGCCACGTCGGCCACCGCCAGGTCGATGCCGTCCACCAGCACGCGCCCCTGTTCGGGCACGTACAGCCGCTGCACCAGCTTAGCCAGCGTGCTCTTGCCCGAACCGGAGCGCCCCACGACCCCGATCACCTGCCCCGGCTCGATGACCAGGCTCACCCCGCGCAGCACTTCCGGCCCGTCCGGCCGATAGCGAAAGCGCACCTGATCCAGCTCGATGCGGCCCTGAATGCGCGGCAGACTGCTGCGGTTGGCGTTCGAACGTTCCGTCGGCGCGTTCAGAATGTCGCCGAGGCGCTGCATCGAAATGCCCGTCTGCTGGAAATCCGTCCACAACTGCGCCAGGCGCATGATCGGCTGCGCGACCCGTCCCGCCAGCATGTTGAAGGCAATGAGTTGCCCCACCGTCAGCTGCCCCTCGATCACCAGCCGCGCCCCCAGCCACAGCGTACCCACGGTGACCAACTTGCCGATCAGCGACACCGACTCGCGGGCCACCGTGGACAGCGTCGTCGTGCGTAGACTGGCCGAGACGTAGCCCGCCAGTTGCTTGTCCCAGTCGCGCGTCGCGTGCGGCTCCACCGCCATGCTCTTGAGCGTGTCGATGCCGCTGATGCTCTCGACCAGGAAGGCCTGGTTCTCCGCCCCGCGGTTGAACTTCTCGTGCAGACGCGTACGCAGCAGCGGTGTGATCACGGCGGACACCAGCACGTACAGCGGCAGCGAGGCCAGCACGATCAGCGTGAGCCAGCCGCTGTAGAGCAGCATCACGCCGATGAACACCACGGAAAAGAAAAGGTCGAGCACCAGGGTGAGCGCATTGCCGGTCAGGAACTGACGGATGTTCTCCAGCTCGCGCACGCGCGCCACGGAGTCGCCGACGCGCCGGGCCTCGAAATATGACAGCGGCAGATGCAATAAATGGCGGAACAGCCGCGCACCCAACTCGACGTCGATGCGGCTCGATGTATGCGCGAACACATAGCTGCGCAGCCCCGAAAGCACCACCTCGAACACCATCACCACCAACAGACCGATGGCCAACACATCCAGCGTGGTCAGGCCGTGGTGCACCAGAACCTTGTCCATCACCACCTGGAAGAACAGCGGGGTCACCAGCGCGAAGAGCTGCAGCGCGAACGACACCAGCAGCACCTCGCCCAGCAGCTTGCGATGCTTGACGATGGCCGGCACGAACCAGCTGAAGTCGAAACGGCCAAGCTCGCCAGCCAGCGAGGCGCGGGAAGTGAACAGGATCAGCTCGCCGCTCCAGCGTTCCGCGAACTCGTCAAAGGACACGGTCTGCGGACGGCCGACCGCAGGGTCCTGAATCAGCACCTGGCCGTTTTCCGCCCTGGCGAGCACGAAGAAACCGCCACTGCGGTCCAGTGCGACGGCCGGCACCGGCGTCATCGGCAGACGCTCCAGCCGCGTTTTGACCCGTTTGGCCTTGAGGCCCAGCTTGCGCGCGCCGTGCAGGATCTCGTCCGCGCCGAACGGCGCCCCCTCCACCGCGAACTCATGCTGCAGCTGCGCCGGATCGGCCGCCAGCCCATGAAAGCGCGCCAGCATCACCAGCGCCAGCAGACCCGTATCGGGCGGAGGCTGGGCGGAGGACGGGCGTTCGGATTGTTCTTCGTTCATCGCCGTACGTCTCCAACGCCTCCTTCCGCCGGAAGCGGAAGGAGGGTTCGATGGACTTGCCTGTTTGCCGCTTACTGCCAGTTGGCGGCGATGACCGGCTGCAGATCGTCCTGATAGGACGCGGGCATGTTCGTCTCGCCCGCTGCCGGAGGCGCGAACGCGGCCATCGCGGAGACCAGGTTCTCCACCTGCGCATCCAGCAGCACGTGGCCGTCCGCCGTTTCGATGCGCTCGACGTGATAGGCCGCGCCGGCATACCAGCCGCTGATCGTGGCGCTATCGTCGGTGCCGATGATGCTGACGCTGAGATCCTCACCACTGCGCTCGAACCACAGCTGGTCGATGCCGATGTCGGCGCCGAAGCGCAGCGTGTCGGTCTTGCCTGCAGTCGGATCGTAGGCGGTGATCGTGTCGGCACCACCGTCACGCCCCTGCAGGAACACGTCGTCGCCGCGCCCACCGATCAGCCAGTCGTCACCGATGCCGCCGTCGATGACGTCGTTGCCCGCGCCACCGTCGATCAGATCGGCATCCGAGGACCCGAACAGCGTCTCGCCGTCGGCCCGCGCAGCCTGCACGGTGCCGTAGGCACGCTCGTCGGGCAGACCGCTGTAGTCCGGCGAACCGTCCGGATCGGGGTCGCCCAGGCCGAAGGCGCCGAAGATCTGCGCCTTGTCCAGCAGCGAGCCGTCCGAGAACACGAGCCGGTCGATGGCTTCGTCGCCGCCGCGGAAGAAACCGCGCAGGGTTACCTGATCGGGGCCCCCGTTGACGCTGAGTATCAGATCGTTGCCGGACTTCATCAGCCCGCTGGCCACTGCCGAGAAACCGGCATCGGCAAACTGCAGCGTATCGTAGCCACCGCCGGTGTTGTCGATGACGTCCTGCCCGTCGCCGCCACGGAAGACGTAGGTATCGTCGCCGCGCCCGCCGATCAACAGATCGTCGCCCCCGGCCCCTTCCAGGGTATCGGCGCCGTTGTAGCCGAGCAGGCGCTCGGCATCGGCTCCGCCCTGCACCAGCGCATCGTCACCGTTGCTGCCCTCGACCGTCGCCGCATAGGGCGAGCTACCATCCGGCACGGTCAAGCCGAAGGCGCCGAAGATCTGATCGGCGGTGAGACTCCCCCCGGTGTCGAAGGTGATCGTCTCGATCAGCTCGGAACCGCCGCGGAAGAAGCCCTGCAGCGTGACCTGATCGGGGCCGCCGTTCACCATCAGCACCAGGTCGTCGCCGGATTTCATCAGTCCGGAGGCGACGCTGTTGAAGGTGATGCCGTTGGTGAAGCGCAGGGTATCGGCACCGTCCTCCTCGGCGAGCACGGCCTGGCCGCCACCGAAGACGTAGGTGTCGTCGCCCACCCCGCCGCGCAGCAGGTCGCTGCCGCCGTTGCCGTCGAGCGTGTCGTTGTCCGCGCCGCCGAGCAACACGTCGTTGCCCGCGGTGCCGGTCAGCGAATCGGCACCACCAGTCTGCGCGGTGGGCGGAGTGTCCGTATCGGTATCGCCTCCGGTGTCGCCACCGCCGTCGGGCGGCGTCGTACCGCCCGTGTCTCCACTACCGCCGCTGCTGCTGTCTCCGGGCAGGGCCGTCAGCATCCCCGCAATGTCGCCCGCGGGGATGGCGTAGCCACCATCGGTCGGCTGCACGTAGCTGATCGCCGCCTCACCGCCGAGGAAGTGACCGAGCACCCGCACCTGCTGACCGAGATCGCCGTCGAGCAGCATGACGAGGTCGTCGCCGTCCTGATGGAAGGACAGGCGGCCGCGGTCGATACCGCCGATGAAGAACACCGTATCCGTGCCGCCGCCCGCGTTGTCGATGACGTCCACCCCACCGCCTTCGCCGTAGTAGTAGTCGTCGTTGCCCGCGCCGCCCATGAGGACATCGTCGCCATCCTCGCCGTTGAGCACGTCGTCGCCGTCTCCGCCGACGAGTTCGTCCGTCCCCGAGCCCTGTCCCGAACCGTTGCCGCCGTAAAGCGCGTCATTGCCGGCTCCGCCTTCGATACGGTCGTCTCCGGCCATGCCCCAGAGCGTGTCGTCACCGCCCAGCCCCTGCACGAGATCGCGGCTGTCGTAGGCGCTCAGGGAATCTGCCCCCTCGCTGCCCACGACCGCGGTAGCGTAGCCGCCCTCGAGACCGTTGGCTGCCACGATGTGCGCGATATGCTGCGTGTCGAGCATGTTGCCGCCGTTGGGCTGCACATAGTCGATGGCCGCATCGCCGCCGAGGAAGTGATCGAGCACACGCACGGACTGCGCCGGGTCGCCGTCCACCGCGATCAGCAGATCGTCGCCGTCGCGGCTGAACGCCAGGCGGTCGAGCCCAACGTCGGTGAAGAACACACCGTCGTAGCCGCCATCGCTGTTGTCGACCACGTCGGCGCCCTGCCCACTGGCGTAAACGTACTTGTCGTCGCCCAAACCACCGCGCAGCTGATCGTCGCCCCCGTCGCCGCCGAGCTGGTCGGCGCCATCACCGCCGAGGAGCACGTCCGCCCCGTCGCCGCCGGTGAGGTAGTCGTCGCCCGCCCCACCTTCGAGCTGGTCCGCGCCCCCGTCACCGAACAGGTTGTCGTCGCCGGCCTGCCCGAGCAGCACGTCATCGCCCGCGCCGCCGCTCAGGCTATCGTCGTCCAGCCCTCCGTCCAGCACGTCGTTGCCGTCGCGCCCCTGCAGGTTGTCGGCACCCGCTCCGCCGTAAAGCCTGTCCGCACCGGCCTCGCCATCCAGGTAATCCGCACCGGCCTCGCCGTAGAGCGCGTCGTCGCCGTCACGGCCCCACACCTGATCGTCGCCGTCGCCGGCATACAGCTCTTCGTCCAGAGCGCGGTAACCGAGCAGCGTATCGGCCTCCGCGGTGCCGTAGGTCACCACGCGGGCCTCCACGTCCGCGTCGCTCAGCTCCGTGCCGTCGGCGAAAGTGAAGCGGTTGACCTTGAAATGATCGGTCGGCTCCTCGAACCACCGCTCGATGGTGATGCTGTCCGCACCGTTGGCATGGCGCACCAGCAGGTCGTCGCCGTGGCGCTCGAAGGCCAGGTCGGCCAGCGCCACGCCCGCCCCGAAGCTCAGCGTATCGAATGACGGCGCGATGTTGCTGTAGGACTCGCCCGTGCGCCGCTCGATCAAGCGATCGTTACCGTCGCCGACATTGAAGCGATAGGTGTCGTCGGCAAACGAACCGTACAGCACGTCGTCGCCCGCGCCGCCTTCCAGCACGCTGCCGGTACCGGAAATCCAGATGTTGGTGTTGGCCGTCAGCACGTCGTTGCCGTCACCGCCAAGCAGCTCGTCGCTGCCCAAACCGGTCAGCGCATCGTCGCCGGCGCCACCCGACAGCAGCCCCGTGCCTTCGAGGGTGTCGGCCCCGGCATCGCCGTACAGCTCGCCGTTGCCCTGCAGCGTATCGTCGCCCTCGCCGCCTTCAAGCCGGTCGGTGCCGGAACTGCCCTGCAGGATGTCGTTGCCGTCACCGCCGAGCAGGACATCGTCGCCGGCACCGCCATCGAGCGTATCGGCTCCCAGCCCGCCTTCGAGCCGGTCATTGTCGTCACCACCGTACAGGGTATCGTCATCGCCGTCGCCGTAGAGCACATCGGCGCCCGCGCCACCGTGAAGTTCGTCAGCGCCCGTACCACCGTGGATTTCGTCATCCCCGGCCGCTGCCAACACCACATCATCGCCGCCCAGACTCTGGATGAGGTCGGCTTCCGCGTGACCCTCGATACGGTCCGCGGACTCGGTGCCGGCCAGCGCCTGCAGCTTGATCGCGGCGTAGTCCCAGGTCGTGCCGTCGGAGAATTCGACCGTTTCGACAGCGGTCGCGCCGGGCACGTCGGCAACGTTCGAGAACTCGCCCTCGACACGCGCAAGCACCTGCCCGTCGCTCACTCGGCTGAGCACGAGATCCAGCCCTTCGCGCCGGGCCAGAACCTCACTCGGCGCCAGATCGGTCAGCCGGATGCGGTCCGCACCCGCCGTATCCAGCAGCGTGTCCTGCCCCTCGCCGGCGGCGATCTCATAGACGTCGTCGCCCGCGCCGCCTTCCAGACGATCCGCGCCTGCGCCGCCGATCAGCGTGTCGTTGCCGGTTTCGCCATAGAGCGTATCCGCCCCCTCGCCACCGTCGAGCACATCGTCGCCCGCCCGGCCGTACAGGGTGTCGTCGCCCGCTGCGCCGGTCATGGCGTCGTCCGCCGCATGCCCTTCGAGCACGTCGGCCGCCGCCGAGCCGTGCAGCACCAGATCGTTCAGATCGGCCAGCGTCCACACCGTGCCGTCGGCGAAGCGCACCTCCTGGATGGTCGAATCGTTGGCCGTTTCATTCAGGAAGTGCGAGCTGATCGTCACGCGGTCGTTGCCGTCGACGCTCTCCAGCACGAGATCGTTACCGCGTCTACGCGCCAGAATGTCGGTAGGTGTGATATCGGCGGCGAACTCAATCACTTCCTGGCGGCCCGAAGTGCTGTCGTAGGCATATATGATGTCGTGACCATCACCGCGCGCGAAAACGTAGGTATCGTTACCGGCTCCGCCGGACAGACTGTCCTCGCCTGTGCCACCGGTCAGGCGATCGTCGCCGTTTCCTCCGTACAGTTGATCGCTACCCGCGCCGCCGGACAACACGTCACTACCGTCTTCACCATTGATCAGATCGTTCCCGGCGCTGCCGGACAGTGTATCGTCGCCGCCTCGACCGTACAGGACATCGTCGCCGCCCAGCCCATCGATCACATCAGCGACACCATACCCTTGCAGCGTTTCGCCGGAGTCGGTGCCGATCAAGACTTGACGCTTGACCTCCGCGACATCCCAGACCGTACCGTCAGCGAAACGAAGTTCCTCCAAACGGTATCCAGGATTGAGCGCATCGTTCAGGAAATAATCTTTGACAGTCAGTCGGTCCTCACTGCCAACAACCGCCGCCACCAAGTCATCGCCGTAACGCCGTAATGCGATGTCCGCCGATTCAACGTCCGAACCGAACTTGATCGCATCGGTCTTGCCTGACGCCGCATCGTAACTGCTGATCGTGTCCTGCCCATAACCGCGCCCGAATACATAAATATCGCTTCCGTCGCCGCCATCAAGCCAGTCGGCGCCTGTCCCTCCGTCCAGCGTATCCGCACCGCGTCCGCCAGCAAGCGCGTCGTCGCCCGCTCCGCCCAGCAGTGTATCGATGCCGTCGCCTCCGGCCAGTGCATCGTCTCCCTCGCCACCGAACAGTTCATCGTTGCCCGTCCCGGCATCGAGTGTATCGTTTCCGAGCCCTCCGGCAAGCGAATCATCGCCAGCTCCGCCATAGAGACGGTCGTTGCCCTCATCCCCATTCAGGGTATCCGCACCGCCATTGCCGTACACGACATCGTCGCCACCCGCGGCATCGATCAGATCGTCAGATGCATAGCCTCTGAGGGTCTGCGACGACTCGGTGCCTTGAACCGCCATCTGTCTGAGGGCGTCCATGTTCCAAACCGTTCCGTCGGCGAAAACGACCCGGGCGATGGCATAAGGGCTTTCGCCATCATCGGCGAAAGCCTTCTCGACCCTCACGGCATCCGAATCCGACGTGCTCAGGAGCAGATCGTCATCATCCCGAAGAAGGTTGACGTCACTCGGCAATATGCCGGCTTCGAACACGATGACGTCCTCGTGCCCAGCGCTGTCGTCATAGTTGTGGATAACGTCCTGTCCATGCCCGGTCCCGAACACATAGGTATCGCTGCCATGTGCACCGGTCAGTTCGTCGTTCCCGCTGCCGCCGGTCAGAACATCGTTGCCTTCGCCGGCGTCCAGAACATCGTTCCCATCACCGCCATTCAGCGAATCATCGCCGTCGAAGCCGTAGACGGTATCGTCGCCACTCAGGGCATCGAACGTATCTGCCTGCAGCGTGCCATATATATGGTCGTCGCCCGTACTTATCTCCCCCACGACCTTCGACAGCAAATCCGAAAGCGTCCACTCCGTGCCGTCAACGAACGTCACATGCTCGATAGGGCTGAGAAGCGTACCGTCATAATCGAAGAAGTTATCGACGCGAATCTCGTCGCCTGTGGGTTGGCTGTCAGCATCCACACGCGTGATCCATAAGGTCGTTATGTCGCGTCGCAGTTGAAGATCTTGGGGAGTAACGCCTTCTCCGAACTGGATGGTGTCCACACCAGCCGAATCGTAAACCTGGTCAGCTCCGCTCCCTGCCTGGAAGAAATAGGTATCGTCTCCTGCGCCCCCCTGAAGCACGTCATCGCCGGCCCCACCGACGACAAGTTGGGCGTTGGCGTTGCCGATTAGACGGTTGTCCCCATCGTCACCCTCCAGAGCAGTTTCGTCGATGATCGGCACAAGCACCGTATACCGAGCGGCCAATTCGGCAAACGCTTCGTCCGTCTCGGTGCGGAACGCTGGCGAATACGCCCCCAAACTACGCACAATGTCCAGCACTGCCCGGATACTGTCGACATCGCCGGCCTCGTACAGCGTATCCATGCGTTGCTGAAAATCCGCCCAATCGGCACGCGTGGTTCCAGAGCCGGTATCAAAATGGGATTTGATGAACCGCATCTCATCGCGATACGTACTTTGCGCGAAGAGCTGAGCCTCCACGAACTGTTCGAAGCGCTGGAATTCAGCGATCAACAAAGGCGCCGCCTGCCCATGCGGATTGGGGTCTCGTTCACCCCAGCACCATGTACCTAGGTAGTCGTCGCCGACCAGATGCTCCAACGTAACGAGTTGGCGTGCATCCATGACATGACCATAGTAGCGCGTCGGCTCACGACTATACGGATCGACATCCGTCACCCCTGCCCACTGGTAGATCAGCGCTTCCATCATGGCTTGCTGCGCCTGCGGATCGGTCTCGGCAGCGAAGGCTGTCACCAGCTCCTGCAGCACAGGATCCTTCGCCATTGCCTGATGCAGGTCGGATAACTCACCAAACCCCCGCGCGTTGGGCAACCGCATGATCTCGGGGCTCAGATCGACAATCTCGCCCTGCACGCGGCGCGCGCGATCCACGTCGAACCAGACGTCGGTCGCAAGGCCGATGCTGCCGTCCACGCGTTCGTAGCTCGCACTCAGCCGGTGGTCGTTGCCGGCTGCATCCACGCCGCTTCCCGCCGTGGCCGTCATGTTCAGTGCAGCTACACCAGCCTCAGCAAGGCTAAGCAGTTCACCCTCGTCGGTCAGAGCATCACCATTGGCATCACGCCAAACTTGAATCTGTTCGTAGGCCGCGTCCTGCG
The DNA here is from genome assembly GCF_037381185.1 of Acidihalobacter sp. NCBI lineage: Bacteria > Pseudomonadati > Pseudomonadota > Gammaproteobacteria > Chromatiales > Ectothiorhodospiraceae > Acidihalobacter > Acidihalobacter sp. Next base: position 2,478 of record NZ_JARRQY010000066.1, on the reverse strand, counting down.
CGTCGATCCGACCGTCGCCGTTATCGTCGAAATCCCGCAAGGCGTCGAAGCCATCCGTTGCCACCCCGCTGTCGGCCAGTGGCGTGCCGTTGCCGAACAGTTCCGTGCCGTTGTCGATGACGCCGTTACCGTTGCGGTCGAACACCAGCAGACCGTCGTCCGCACCCGCCCAGCCGGTCAGTTCGCGCAGGCCGTCGCCGTCGTGGTCGAAATACACCTCGGTGGAACGCGTTTCCACGCCATCGCCGTCCAGATCAAGCACGATCGGCGAGCGCTTGTTTTCGGCGGCTTCTATAGATGGGGTCTCATCGTCTTCCTCTTCTTCGTCCTTGAGGAAAATCCCGAGATCACCATTGCTAAAATTCTCGATGGTCAACGAATTTCTTAGCTTGGTGGTCCTATTATTCGACGTGACCGACAACGTTGATCCGGAAAGCTCGTAAATCAAGCTCTGATCCGCGCTCTTGTATCGATCCGGCGGATCATCTTCCTTCCGACTTCCGCCCGACAAATAGCGGCCGCTGAGATAAACCTGTCCCTCGCCGTCCTCGTCACTGATCGTGTCGTGGCTGGTCACTTTGTAAAAATCGTAACCCTGACCACCTTCCAGCCGATTCGTCCCCTTCCCTCCATCAAGCACATCGATGCCAGAGCCGCCGTATAGTTCATCGTCGTCGGCACCGCCTTCGAGGACGTCGTCGTTGTCGCCGCCGTACAGCGTATCGTTGCCGTCCCGACCGTACAGTTTGTCATCGTCAGCCCCACCGTCCAGGCGATCGGCGCCATCGCCGCCATCGAGTTCGTCGTTGCCAGACTCGCCATATAATTCGTCGTTCTCAGTACCACCTGTCAGCGTATCCGCATCGTCACCGCCGTACAGATAGTCAATACCGACACCGCCATCGAGAACATCGTCCCCGGTTCCGCCACTTAGCGTGTCATCACCCCATCCGCCATATAGACGATCGGCGCCGCCATCGCCCTGGAGAAAATCCGCCCCCCGATTGCCAAGCAGAAGATCGCTGGAACTACCGCCTATTAAGCGGTCAGCACCGGTTCCACCCAGCATGAAAGCGCCGTCAGAACCGGCAACAGCCTCAAGCACAGACGGACCATTCTGGATAAACCACTCTTTTTGAGAGGGCAACATTTCCTGAATGGCCTGAATTTCAGGCTCGGAAAGTCCGCTCTGCAGCCTCCAGTTATCTAGAGTCAGATAAAGGTCGACACCCACAATTTGGCTATAGCTATCGGCAATATCGGAAATCTTAAAACTCAGTCCGCCCCCTCCAGAAATCTCTCTAAACAATTCCTGCCCATAACCGCTTCGTCCGACTTCTTCGTTATAGTATTTTTGCGCAACAAACGACATCAAGGCCAGCTTCATGCCCTCAAAGCTATATGAAATACCGCCTCCGTGGCTCATTTTATATAGATCGGATACCAACCGACCCAGCATGTTGTCGGCATTCACCTCATCGGCGGGATCATTACTTGAAACACCTAGCTGGTAACGGATCAACTTGCGCAACAAACCGGGGTTTGTTACATCACCTCCATATTTTTCTTTCTCGGTCAAAGTGCTTACCAATTGCGGCATAACGTAAGTCAGGCTGCGCAGATCAGAATTAATGTCAAAGCAAATCAGCAAATCGATACTATGTAAATCCTTAGGAATAAAACCCACAGACCCTGTCTTAATAGGCTCTTGAGTCCCAATCCTGTTTGCAAGTGGATTTGACGTATCGAGCCAATCCAACGCCTCTCCTTCAAGATAAGTATTTGTAACCAGCTTGCTTCGTTCGGCAGCATCAAACGGCGTATAGCTTAAAAGGCTCGGAACAAGCACCTGAAGTTCTTCGTGCGTATAACCATCACTTTCAAGTCGATTCAATAAAACTTCATAAGGCTTATAGACCACCTCACTGCGTACAGTATCCGAGAGAATCGCCGAATACGGAGCTTGATCGAAAGTGATAGCGGGCTCATTAAAGAACACCCCCATAACCGCAGCTAGGCCACCGCCATGAGAATGGCCGGTGAAAGTGATATTTGCATCAGGATATTGCTTTTTTAGCTTTATGTATGCCTCTGCGGCCTGCGCAAGCTGCTCAGACACAAGTCCCATATATATTAAGCCGGCATCAGCTAAATCAGTTTTATCATCTATACCCTTGATGCCTGCAAAAGCCATCACGATATCGTTCCCTTTTTTGAAAACCTCCATGTCAAGGCCAGTCGTTGGGTTGTGATTGCCAGAAGCTTCGTCAACGGTCCAGCCCGCAGGAACGGGGACGATTCCTGAAGCAGTAGATCGATCATATGCCCTAGAGGACATCAGTGCATATTCAAGTTGAGCAGTCATCACATCACCTCTTTATTGGTCATTGTTCAGACGCGAGTGGTCGATAAGCTCCCTTCCAAAGGAAGAGCCGCGACCGATCCAGGCCCCTTTGTAAAATTCCCAGTCCGGACAAA
>NZ_JARRQY010000065.1:0-21789 GCF_037381185.1 Acidihalobacter sp. | reverse complement strand
GCCCCTTCGTCCGACAGCCCGAAGCACTGCTGGGCAATGTAGAGCCGCAGCATGCGCTCTAGCCCAATCGGCGGACGCCCCCGCCGGCCGCTCTTCGGGTAGTGCGGCTCGAGCGCCTCGACCAGCGCCGCCCAGGGCACGAGCTGCTCCAGATCACCCAGAAACCGATCCCGGCGCGTGCGCTTCTTCTTGGCCACGGATTCCAGATCCGAAAAGCTCGATTGCATGGCGATCAACCCAACTGTGACGACGGCTCATTATCTCAGACTCACGACCAGCACAGACGCCTCAGGCGAATAAATCAGCGCTTCCCTAACAACATCCAACAGTTTGGATCGTGTTTCGGCGGAGAGAATCGGATCTTGGTCGAATGCAATGGACACGCCGGGACGAGCAATCTGGATCTGGGAAAAATGAACGATATCCCCCCAAACCAGCAGACTACGATCATGGGATTCGATGCGATAACCGGAATGACCTGCGGTATGTCCCAGAAGGGGCATCGCACTGATACCAGGGAGAACTTCGCTATCAACAAACGTGCGCGTCTTCTCCCGATACTGATCGAACACCTTCCGGGCAAACAGAAAGTTTCCGCGAGCGCGCTCACTCGCTCGGCTGAGATTGCTATCGTCCTCCCAGAAAGAGACCTCATGCTGGTGGACCACCAACTCTGCATCGGGAAAGGCTGCTTCCCCTGACGAGTCAAGCAGCCCCCCAACATGGTCGGGATGTGCATGGGTCAGAAGAATGGTGTCAATGTCGGCGGGCTGCACCCCAGCGAGCGCGAGATTTGCCTTCAACTTGCCGCCCCACTGCTTGAATCCGCCAGCCCCCGCGTCGATGAGAATCGTGCGGCCCCTTCCGCGCACCAGGTAACAGTTGATGTGGATCGAGGATGGGTCGCTCACGCCTGCGTCCTGCTGCAACTTGGACGCCTCCATAGGACCGATATTGGAGAGAAGATCTAGACTTGCGGAAAGGTATCCGTCACTGATGGCCGTGATCTAAAACTCGCCGATCTGTTGGCTTGGAAATTTCATTTTTTTCATTGCGGCGCTCCTTGTGCGTCATCAGTTCCGCGCGTAGATGGCAGGGGCCGGATAGCCGAAGCAACGGATGCGCGCCGTTAGCCCCGTATGGCGCTTTATGGCCTCATCCAGTCGCGTCATGAAGGCGTCCATGACCGATGGCGTTCTGAGCGGTTCGAGGCGGTACTTGATTTCCGCGTAAGCAGGATGCCCGCGCCCCTGGCGAGCAGCGACATAGACGACATGCACGTTGTCCAGCGCAGCCTGGAGGACGTTCGTACAAAGCCGAGCGCATCGTTCGGTGAGTTCCGCCAGATTCGCTTCGGGCGGCATCTTTTCCGCCTGGATGAAGATCGTCAGGTTAGGCATGTCGGTTCTGTCCCTGCGTCTGGGGCACTGCGTCATTGCCACTCGTCAATTGCGCGGTCATCGGGGCATAGAGGTGCACGTCCTTCGGAAGGGTTTCCACACTGAGACTGATGGAGCTATCCAGCTTCGCCAACCACCTGTTTTTAGGAAATTTCTCCAATGCGACGGCCCGCATCAGATCAGGCTTGAGCCCCATCTCGATGAGCGGCTCGGGACCGACTGCGCTCACGATCAGATGGTCTCCTTCACCGATGGCAGGCGCGCGTTCCAGGCCGCCATAAAGATTGCGGTGCCAATCGGTGATGTGCTGCTGCCAACGAGCGAAATTGCCGCCACCCTTCTGGCGGTACTCATCGCCCTCAAGCACGGCCAGACCGTCGATTGAGTGCATGGCTAGGTAGACGGAACAGCCAGGGCTCAACGCCTTGAAGCGTTGCGAAGTATGGAATCCGCTTACTGAAATGAGCGCGGGCAGCTTTTCCAGGCTGTAGAAATCATTCCACTCTGCTTCGCTGGCTGGGTTGGCAAAGCTGCATTCGACGGTATAGATCATGGATCACTCGCTACCGGACTTCTTGTGCATCCGGCCCTCTTTGTTGATGTTCCGTCATGGTATGGCCTTGATATCCGCGCATAAAACGATTATTCGGTATGCTTCAGTGATAAAAGATCAAGCTAAGCTGGATCGCCAGCTTCAGAACGGGAACGCTCATGCGAAGGAAGATCCCCAGCAGCACGGCACTGATGGCATTCGAAGTGGCTGCGCGCCACGGCAGCTTCGCGCGCGCGGCAGAGGAACTGTCTCTGACTGAAGGAGCCATCAGTCGCCAGATTGGCAGGCTGGAAGCCTTCCTCGGGGTCACGCTGTTCGAGCGGGTCGGCAATCGTGTACGCCTCCTGCCCAACGGAGAGCGTTACGCGGCCCAAGTCCGCGAATCGCTTGACCGCCTGGATCGGGACAGCCAGTACTTGATGGGGCAGCCGAGCGATGGCGCGAGCCTGGACATTGCCACCATCCCGACGTTCACGATGCGATGGCTCATTCCTCGCTTGTCAAGATTCCAGCAGAAGCATCCGAACATCACTGTGCATCTTGCCGAGCGCATGGACCCCTTCGTCCTAGCCGGGAGCGGGTTTGATGCCGCCATCCATTTCGAGCACCCAGCGTGGACGGGAATGCGGACTCACCAGCTTTTGCATGAAGTGCTGGTTCCGGTTTGCCATCCTGAACTTCTGACAGGACGCAAACGAAAAACCGCACTGGACGAATTACCGCGTCTGCACCGACGACAGAACCCGGAAGCTTGGCTTCAGTACTCCCAGGAGACGGGAACCCCGCTGACCAATCCTGCAATTGGTGCACGCTATGACCTCCATGGAATGTTGATAGAAGCCGCATTAGCCGGCCTCGGTGTTGCGCTAGTACCGCGCCTGTACGTTGAAACCGAACTTGCGCTAGGAAATCTGGTGGCCCCGTGGCCAGAGGGGAAAACCATTTCCAAAACCTTCTGCCTCATCCTCCCCGAGCCCATTGGATTGAGCAGAGAGCCAATACAAGCGTTTGCTCAATGGCTGCTCGACGAAGCGAAAAAGGGAACAACGGTTGACTCGTAGGAAATATCTTTTCTCCATTGTTATCAGATAGACGGGCCACGTTGCCGCCCAATCTCCCAAGACACACCGCCGCCGCGCACCGTGGCGGCAAGCTGCTGCCCCAGCCGCTGCTCGATCACGGGGTGCCACGGCACCAGGCTGAATCCCATGCCGTCATCAAGCATCGCGTAGCGCCCGCTCGCCAGCATGACGGAGCACCGGTAGATGCCGGCCACGCGTTGCCCGTCCGTGGCAGGCCGATGCTCCAGGCCGGTTTCGAGAACCTATAGGGTCAGACTCGATAGAACCTATAGGGTCAGACTTGATTGATACGAGAACCTATAGGGTCAGACTCGATAGAACCTATAGGGTCAGACTTGATTGATATGCCTTTCTCGGTATTGCACCGAGCGGCGATCACCGCCTTTGGACTTGGGCGCGGCTTGGCGCTCAGCCAATTTCTCAATCTCCTGCCTGAATCGATCATTGCCCAACGCCCAGGCTTTGTTGGTAGCATCGCGGATTTCCGACAAGGTCGCCTCTGGAATACGGGCCTTAAACAAAGCGCGATAAGCGGCTTGGCGCTCCTCCGCCGTACCCCCCAGACGCTGATAAAGGGCGTGCGGTTGGACTAACGGCTCCGCTTTCCCCTTTGCATTGTGAGGATAGCTGGAATAGGGATACTCCGACGGGTGCGCCACCATGCCGGCGCGTACAGGGTTGAGTTCGATATAGCGCATGCAGGTGAGCAGATACTGTTCGCTATCGATCACTGTAGCCCGGTAACGCCCTTCCCACAGAGTGCCCGTGCGCTCATAGGTGTAGTTGAAATACTGCACGTAGCAGCGCCCGAGCGACTGCATCAGTTTGCCGATGCCATCGGCGGTATACGGGGTTAGCAGAACGTGTACGTGATTGCTCATCAGCACGTAGGCATGCACAGCGCATTGCAGCCGCTGGCTGATATCCCTGAGTTTGTTCAAGTAGAACTGGTAATCCGCGTCGTCGGCAAAGATGACACTGCGGTTGTTGCCGCGCTGGATGACGTGTTGCGGCTGGCCGGGGATAACATAGCGCGGCAGACGGGGCATTCGCGTTCCAAAGCGTCAATTTACGCTATAAGTTAGCAGTAAAATCTAGATCAATCGAGTCTGACCCTATTGTTATAGATCAATCGAGTCTGACCCTATTGTTACACTATTGTTACACTATTGTTACATGCCAGTTGGTCCAGGGATTGTGCTTGCGTGCGTAGATGAAAGCCCCCGGGTTACTCCGAGGCACAGCGTTGTACGAATACTTCCCGTCCGAAAAGTAAGCGAGCGAGCCAACCGACGGCAGCGATTGCGAGTAGGCACGGAAGGTGTAGCCCCGGTGGATCAACGCCGCGGCGACGTTGCCCGAGGTCAGCGGCTTCTGCGTTGCCGGACTCATACTCGAACCGGGCACCGGACGGTCGTTCGTGACGCCCTGATCGCCACCCGAAAACAGGTCGAGATAGTTAGGCTGGCTCGGATGCTGGACGCCATGTGAATTCGTCAGCAACAGTCCACCGGCGATCAGCGTCTTGTTGAGGTATGGCATGTTCGGATTGCCGGCGATCTGGCCGGAACCGTGATTTTCCTCGACCACGATGACGACATGGCTCGGCGTAAACTTCGCGAAGGCTGAGGCGGAGAATCCCGCCAGGCCGCTCAAGATGCCGATGAGACCCAAAGCTGCGGTGCGCATAAACCCTCCGGGAGAAAGCAGACCCGGTTCATGCTAAGCCACATTATTACGAGCGACGTTGAAGTCCGGCAATCAAGTGCTCTTCATCGAGCTCTCCAAAGGCTGTGGATTACAACACCAGCCCCCGAACCTTCTCGCAAGCCTCTTGTCTGCTGCCGGCAGACAACACCCATCGCAAGACCCTTCCCCATCGAAAGAGCCTGGGGATGAGCTATTCCAGGAAGCTAGCGCTAACCAGGTATAAATTCTAGACCTCGAACCGTGAACTTGCCGTTGAAAATCATGAGGCTGTAGATGATGAAGCGGCCGGGTCGGCTGAGGCTGGTGAGACCTTAGGCGACAGAGCCTGTGGGTCAGATAAGTCCGCCGACCCGTTGTCTCGTTCATCGATTCCGAAGGGTAACTTAGGCCGCACAGTCTGTGCAGAGTCTGGATACGAGGATGGACAAGATGAATGAGCAGGCCGTGGGTATTGATGTGTCGAAAGCCAAACTCGACATTTGTGTCATCAGCGGCGAGAAACTCAAGACCAAGGTGCTGAGCAACACCGCCACCGGACATGGCGAACTGCTGCGGTGGTTGTCGCAACGCAAGCTGGCGGCCGATACGCCGATCGTGCTGGAAGCCACCGGCCCGTACAGCGAATCGGTGGCCATCGCCTTGGCCGATGCCGGCTGGGCGGTCAGCGTGGTCAATCCGGCGCGTGTCGCCGGCTTTGCCCAGAGTGAGCTGAGCCGCAACAAGACCGACCGGGCCGATGCCAAGCTGTTGGCCCGGTTCGCGCAGCGGGCAGCGCTTGTTGTCTGGGAGCCGCCGAGCGAGGCCGTGCGTGAGCTGAGGGCCTTGGTCGATCGGCTGCAGGCACTGATCGACATGCGCCAGCAGGAACTCAATCGGCTCGAAGCCCTCGAGCAGGGGCCGGCCGCCAACGTCAGTGCCATGGTCAAAGAGCACGTGGCCTGGCTCGATGAGCAGATCCGCAAGCTGCAGGGCTCGATCGACGACCACATCGACGGCCATCCCGAACTCAAGCAAGACGCACAGCTGATGCAAAGCATCCCGGGCATTGGAAACAGGACCGCCGCGCAGTTCCTGGCCTACATCGGCGACGTGCGCCGGTTCGTCGCCACGCGTCACAACCCGGTGATCATCGCGCTGGCCAAGCGCCTGCAGCACAAGGGGCTGGCGCCCAAAGCCATCGTCGGGGCGAGCATGAGAAAACTCGTGCACCTGATCTACGGGGTGATCAAATCAGGACAGCCGTTCCAGGCTGAAATCCCGCTGCGAGCACTTGAAATCCAAGAGGGTATCTCGAACCGTGACCCCGAACCGCGGACCCCGAACCGCGTGACCCCGAACCGCGCGTGACCCCGAACCGCGCGCGAACCGCGCGTGTAAATTCTAGACCTGACCCCGAACCGCGCGTGCAGCAAGCGTAAGAGTTTCAGGAATCGCGTCAAACGCTTCCTCCACCCTGCGGATGAGCATGTCGCGGCCACCATGCCCACGGATGCCTCGCGCGCCCGCGCCTCGACCGGCAACCCAATTGCTGGCACCGCAGCGCCACGCACCGAGCACAAATTCGCCGAGCATGCGGAAGCGGACATCCTCTCGACCGTCTATGCCGATTTTCTCTCCGAGAACGTCGATCAACTGCCTCTGTGCTCGCAAGGAGGCAAGCTCGGAGTGATCGTACAGGACGGAACTGCCTGCGTAGGCCACAATCCTTCGCGTCTGAAAGAAACGCCTGTCCCACTCCGCGTCCATCGATCGGAGCGAGGCCAAAAGAGCCTCTCTCAGGAAGCTGAAAAGGCGCCCCTGCACGTCGCGGTCGCGAACCTCATCTATATAAGCCTCCCAGAACTCGGCTTCGGTAGCTATGGCTGCGTCCTCTTTCGAAGCGAAGTAGCGGAAGAAGGTTCTCTTCGAGACGTCCACGCGATCGACCAGTTCATCGAGAGTCGTCGCAGCAAAGCCATTCTCGGCAAAAAGCTCAAGAGCAGTGTCGGCGAGCGCACGCCGGGTGCGAAGTTTCTTTCGTTCCCTAAGTGGCAACCGACTGTCGTCTGAGGTGCTGGCGCTAGGTTTCATACCGTAACTTAATCATATCGCGGCTGGAGCGCAATTGCGTCCAATCATAAAACGCCACTTGTTGACATTTTACATCCAGGAGCACACTCTTCCCCAAACGTTTCGTCTCGCCTAGAAGAATGTCCATGCATGCAATGCCGGTTATCGACAGAGAAGACGCCCGAGAAGCTCAAATCCCTTATCGCGTTGCGCTGACGCTGCTGCTGCTCGCCTCGACGCTCGCAGTGATGGCCGGATCCGCCATCGCACCAGTCGTGGAACTCATGCGCGGCGATCTCGGGGTAGACGGAACGGCGGCCGGCCTCATTCTCACTATGCACGGGCTTGTTATTGCCATCATCAGCCCGCTGGCAGGCTGGATGATCGACCGATGGGGTGTGCGCGCGCCACTGGCCGGCGGCCTGCTACTCTACGGGCTGGCCGGCAGTGCGGGGATCGTTACATCCAGCTATTCGGCATTAATCGTCAGCCGTGCGATCTTCGGCATCGGAGCGGCGTTCGTTTTCGCCGGAACCACAGTCGCGATGCTGTCGCTTTATCGCGGTGCAATCCGCGATCGTGTCATGGGGTGGCGTACCACGGCGACCAGCTTAGGTGGCGTTCTCTTTCCCATCATTGGCGGCGGCCTGGCCACGGCTTTCTCGTGGCATGCCACCTTCGGTCTGTACGCTGTAGGCGTGCCCCTGGGACTCACCGCACTGGCCGTCATTCCCAGGTACGGGAGTGAACCAAGTCTGGAACAAGACAAGGGCTCCCTCCTTACCCTACTCCTCAGGCCAGCCCTTATCGCCGTTTACTTCCTAGTCGCAACGCAGGCTGTAATGCTTTATGCCCTGGCGGTCTTTCTGCCGCTGCGGCTGAGCGAACTCGGCCTCACGGCACCGGTTTTAGTCTCGCTCTACATAGCTTTGATGGCGGCGACGTCCAGCATTGTCGGGGTCGTCTTCGGGTGGCTAGGGAAGCGCTTTTCCTATCTTACCCTCCTGCGGCTAACCGCTTTGATGTGGGTTCTCGCCTTCCTGACCCTCGGCACGTCCGGTGACTTCATCGTGCTCGCCGTTGCGAGCGCCATGCTCGGTATCGGCAATGCTCTGGCGTTTTCCACTACTTCCGTCCTGATCGACGACTACGTGCCGGAGTCTCTACTCGGACGCGCCATGGCCGTGTTCAGCACGTGCATGTTTCTCGGTCAATTCGTCTCGCCTCTTCTGTTGGGACCCCTGATGGAAGCGACCTCGATCACAACCGGCTATCTCGTCTTGTCCGGCAGCGCTGCCATCATCCTGGCGGCTCTGCTTGTTCTGCGCAGCGAGACCAGGACACAACCAAACACCGATGAAGGTTAAGAGCGGGGCATCAAGAGGGTATCTGACCCCATTTTGCGTTCATTTCTTTCTTATCGTTTACCATATTACTTAGGCCTTGTTTATCACACAGAAATCGAAAATCGCTAAAATAGGAACCTTAAAATCGGAGTAAGGTCTTGCATTTTTCCCTACCGCTAATAACTGCAGCCCATTAATCAGAAAAAAATCGAGGTCAAAAAGACAAAACGCAAGACCTCACCCTGACATGCGGGGACTAACGCCTGAATTAGCTCGCACGAACGTCGACATAGACTTCAACGAAGAGAGGCGAACTCCCATGGATAAGAATTCGAATTCTGGCTTTCCCTTCCTCAGAAATAACTTCTTTTCGTTCTTCGGCAGCTCGCACAACCTTGGCAAAGCCCTCCAAAAAGTCCGCTACGCCATTCTCGACTTGAGCTGCCCCCCTCACGAGATTCTTCAGGTCTAGGACCACGCTCAGAATCGCTTGAGCTCTTGAAAGGCGTCAACGTAGCGAACCAACCCGACGGCTGTAATGCCAACGCCAATACAGCCACCAATATTCCAAATAGCAGCAGTCCAGTGGAATTCGGGGCCAGGTCTTGTCTTTTGCCTACGCCAAAGTCGCATAGGCAAGCGGTAGTCTTGCCGATTTCATTCTAATCCGGGTAAACATGCGCCGTGATTATTCGTTCTCCAACGCCGCCTTCGCTTCCCTGATCCGCGCCCGCACCGCATCCGGCGCAGTCCCGCCATAGTGCCCGCGCGCAGCAACCGAGCCTTCCAGCGTCAGTACCTCGTAGACGCTCGCCTCGATCTCCGAACTGAAGTGCTGCAGTTCCTCCAGCTTCAGTTCGCTCAGATCGCAACCGAGTTCAATCCCACGGCGCACGGCCTTCCCGACGACTTCGTGCGCGTCGCGGAACGGCACGCCCTTGCGCACCAGGTAGTCGGCGAGATCCGTCGCCGTGGCGTAGCCCTGCATGGCGGCGGCGCGCATGCGCTCGCGGTTGACCTCGATGGCGGGGACCATATCGGCGAAGGCGCGCAGGCTGCCGCGCACGGTGTCGACGGCGTCGAACAGGGGTTCCTTGTCTTCCTGGTTGTCCTTGTTGTACGCCAGCGGCTGGCCCTTCATCAGGGTGAGCAGGCTGATGAGGTCGCCGTTGACGCGGCCGGTCTTGCCGCGCAGCAGCTCGGGCACGTCGGGGTTCTTCTTCTGCGGCATGATGGAGGAGCCGGTGCAGAAGCGGTCGGGCAGCTCGATGAAGCCGAACTGCGCCGAGGACCACAGGATCATCTCCTCGGAGGCGCGGGAGAGATGGGTCATGATCAGCGCCGCGTCGGCGCAGAACTCGATGGCGAAGTCGCGGTCGGAGACAGCGTCCAGCGAGTTGGCGGCCACGCCGTCAAAGCCGAGCAGGCTGGCGGCGTAGGCGCGGTCGATGGGGTAGGTGGTGCCGGCCAGGGCGGCGGCGCCCAGCGGCATGACGTTGACCCGGCGGCGGGCGTCGCGCAGGCGCGCGCTGTCGCGCGCAAGCATTTCGTACCAGGCCAGCATGTGGTGGCCGAAGGTGACGGGCATGGCCACCTGCAGGTGCGTGAAGCCGGGCATGATGGTGTCCGCCTCGCGCTCGGCCAGCTCCAGCAGGCCGGTGCGGGCGCGGACCAGCTCGGCGAGGATGTGGTCGATTTCCTCGCGCAGCCAGAGGCGGATGTCGGTGGCGATCTGGTCGTTGCGCGAACGGCCGGTGTGGAGCTTCTTGCCGGCGGCGCCGATGCGATCGGTGAGCCGCGCCTCGATGTTCATGTGCACGTCTTCGAGGCCGACCTCCCAGCGGAACTCGCCGGCTTCGATCTCGGCCTGGATGGCTTCCAGCCCATCGCAGATGGCGTCGCACTCGGCGTCGGTCAGCACGCCGACGTGGGCGAGCATGCGCGCGTGCGCCATGGAGCCGTGGATGTCATGCCGATAGAGTCGGCGGTCGAAGTTCACCGAGGCGGTGAAGGCCTCCACGAAGGCGTCGGTACTTTCGCTGAAACGCCCGCCCCAGAGCTTGTCGGCACTCGATTCTGACATGTCTACCTCAATGACTGATTGATAGGAGGCAGTATACGCAACATGCGTGCTGCGCCGTAGCGACCGCCCGGCCGTTCGCCTGCGCCGCTTGCGTTTGCGGCGCTTCTCGCCGACCATCCCGAAATTAGGGGATCGGCAGGCGAGCACAGGAGCGGAGTTATGGGTGTACATGAGCATCCGAGGATGCTGTCGACGCCCTAACGTGCCGCATGTGTTGAGTTTCACCAGCCTGCGATGTTGCCCGGGGCTACCTATGCATACCAACGACAAAATGCCCGCCGGCTTTCTGCCCGACTTCTGCCGGGATTCGACGCTGCTGCTGGTGGTGGTGATCGCCGAGTTGCTGGCGGTGGTGCTGGCGCTATCGAGCTGGCCGCTCGCGCCGTTCTGGCGCACGCTGGCGCTGACCTCGCTGTTTGTGCAATGGATCGCGCTCAGCTCCGTGGCGGTGCTGTGCCGCCTGCGCGCCCGGCTGGAAAAACTGAGCCCAGCGCGCGAGGCGACGTTCGCCTATCTGATCGTGCTCGGGCTCACCCTGCTGTTCTCCGTACTCAACGCGGCGTTCTTCGACTGGGTCGTACACCCCAACGCGGTCGACCTGGAGCGCGACCTGGCGTTCGTGCTGCGCAACGCGATGGTCAGCGCCATCGTGGCCGCGGTGGGTCTGCGCTATCTCTACGTGCAGCACGACTGGAAGCTGGGCGTGGAGGCACGCATGGATGCGCGGCTGCACGCGCTGCAGGCGCGCATCCGGCCGCATTTTCTGTTCAACAGCATGAACACCATCGCCGCGCTGATCCGCAGCCGCCCAGCCGATGCGGAGAACGCGGTCGAGGATCTGTCGAGCATGTTTCGCTCCGTGCTGCGCGAAGGAGAGTGGGCCCGCCTCGGCGACGAACTCGAGCTGACCCGCCACTATCTGGCGCTGGAGACCCTGCGCCTGGGCGAGCGGCTGCAGGTGGAATGGGCGCTGGATATCGACGAGGACGATGAGGAACTTCCCATACCGGCGCTGAGCCTGCAGCCGCTGGTCGAAAACGCCGTCTATCATGGTATACAGCCCAACCCGGACGGCGGTTGCGTGCACATCGCCATCGCCCGCGACGCCACGCACCTGCGGCTACGCGTAGAGAACCCGCAGCCGCAGGTGCAATCGGGCCCCGCGCACGACGGCCAGGGCATGGCCCTGGGCAATATCCGCGAGCGCCTGGAACTCGGCTACCGCGGCGCGGCGATGAACATTCGCGCCGAGCCGGAACGTTTTACCGTAGAACTGTCATTGCCACTGGAGGCCGCCGATGCGCGTAATGATCGTCGATGACGAACTGCCGGCCCGCGAGCGTCTCAAGGCGCTGCTCACTGACAGCGGGGAGGACGAGGTCTGCGGCGAGGCGTCCACCGGCGAGACGGCGCTGCGCATCGCCGCCGAATGCCGCCCGGAGGTGGTTCTGATGGACATCCGCATGCCGGGCATGGACGGGCTGGAAGCGGCGCGCGAGCTGGCCAAGCTGCATCCGGCGCCGGCGGTGGTGTTCACCACAGCCTACGATCAGCACGCCCTGGCCGCCTTCGAGACGCGCGCGGTGGACTACCTGCTCAAACCCGTGCGACGCGAGCGCCTGGAGGAGGCGTTGGATCGCGTGCGCGAACGGAACAGCACCTCGAGCGCGCCGACCGAGCAACCCGGACGGGCCCACATCTGCGCGCGCGGGCGCAAGCGCGTCGAGCTGGTGCCGATCGAGGACGTCATCTACCTGCAGGCGGAGCAGAAGTACATCACCGTGCGCCACCCCGAGGGCGAGGTGCTGATCGAAGAGCCGCTCAAGGCGCTGGAAACGGAATTCGGCGACCGCTTTACGCGCATCCACCGCAATGCGCTGGTCGCACGGGAGTATATCTCCGGGCTGGAACGCGACCGCGCGGGCCATCTCTATGTGACGTTCAAGCACATCGACGACCGCTTGGAAGTCAGCCGCCGCCACGCGGCCGCGCTGCGCGAACTGATTCTGAAGCTATAGGGCCGGGCGGCCGGCTGTTCAGCCCGTCCCGAGCGTACCGGCCTCGGACTTGGGCTCGCGCGCCAACAGCCGGCGGACCGCATCCGGCGCGGCGTCGCCCTCGTACAGCACTCTATGCACCTGCTCGCAGATCGGCAGTTCCACCGCATAGCGCTCCGCCAGACGCATCACGCTGCGGGCGGTGGTGGCGCCTTCGACGGCCTGGCCGATGTGCTCCAGCGCCGCAGCCAGCGGCGTGCCACGGCCTAGCGCCAGACCCAGACGGCGGTTGCGCGACTGGTCGTCGGTGCAGGTCAACACCAGATCGCCCAGCCCTGAGAGCCCCATCAAGGTCTCGATGCGCGCTCCAGCAGCCTGATACAGCCGCGACAGCTCGGCCAGCCCACGGGTAATCAGCGCCGCGCGCGCATTGGCGCCCATGCCGAGGCCATCGGAGATGCCCACGGCGATCGCCAGCACGTTCTTCAGCGCGCCGCCCAATTCGACGCCGATCATGTCCGCGCTGGTGTAGGCGCGCAGCTGCGAGCCGTGCAGCCAGCCGGCAACGGTGTCGGCGAAGCTGCCGGGGCGGGCGGCAACCGTGACGGCGGTGGGCAGCCCTCGGGCCACTTCGCGGGCGAAGGTGGGGCCGGAGACGACGGCCTGCTCGACATTTCCCAGACTGCGCTCGACCACGCTGTCGAGCGTGTCCGCGGTATCCAGCTCCAGACCCTTGGTCAGGGAAACGATGCGGGCGCCCGGCTGCAGGCGTCCGCGCAGGCCGGCAAGAAAGGCCGGGAAGGCGGCACTGGGAACGGCGACGATCAGATCACGCGCTTCGGCCAGCACCGCATCGAGGTCGGCGCAGGGCTCGACGCCCTGCGGCAGCTCGATATCGCCCAGATAGCGTTCGTTGCGGCGCGTTACGGCAATGCGTTCGATCTGCTCCGCGTCGCGCCCCCACAACAGGCAGCGATGACCGTTGCGCGCGGCCAGCATAGCCACGGCCGTCCCCCACGAGCCGGCGCCGAGCACGGCCAGCGGGGATGCGGAGTCCGTGACCTCAACCATGGCGCGCTTGGACCGTCACGACGCCACCCGCAGAATGCTCAGTGGCTGATGATGGGCTGCGCCTGCTCGCCCTGCTGCTCGAGCTGCTGCATGTAGAGCGCGTCGAAGTTGATCGGCGCCAGCAGCAGCTGCGGGAAACCGCCCTTGGTGACGAGATCCGATACCGCCTCGCGGGCGAAGGGGAACAGCAGATTGGGGCAGTAGCTGCCGAGCAGATGGCCCTGATGCTCTTCGGGAATGTTCTCCAGGGTGAACACGCCGGCCTGCTTGATCTCGACCAGATAGACGGTCTGCTCGCCGACCTTCGCCGTCACCGTCAGCTGCAGCTCGACTTCCCAGTTGGTGTCGTCCAGCGCCTGATGCGCCACCTGCAGCTGCACCTCGACCTCCGGCGCCCAATCCCGGGTGAAGACCTGCGGCGCGTCCGGCGACTCGAAGGACAGATCCTTGAGGTAGATTTTCTGCAGGCCGAACTGTTGCTCGGCTTCGGTGTTGTTCGTTTCGCTCATGATGTCGTCCACGACTGTGGTGATGAAGGGAGGCTATGGTAACGCCTGGCCGGACAATGAAAAACCGTCTGGCAGGCTGTCAGGGTCGTTCGCCGGCCAGCAGCGCGTCCAGCTCGCCGGCGCGCTCGAGAGCGGCCATGTCGTCATAGCCGCCAACGTGAGTCTCGCCGATGAAGATCTGCGGCACGCTGGTGCGCCCGCTGCGCGCTTCCATCTCGGCGCGCAGATCCATCCGCCCCTCGATGCGCAGCTCCTCGAACTGCACGCCCTTGTGTTCCAGCAGGTGGCGCGCCCGGATGCAGTAGGGGCACCAGGCGGTGGTATACATCACCACCGGCACATGCCCATCGCTCACCGCTTGCGCACCGGCAGGTTGGCTTCGCGCCAGGCCAGGATGCCGCCGCGCAGATTGACCACCTTCTCGAAGCCGGCCTTGCGCAGCTTGCCGCAGGCGCGCGAGGAACGCGCACCGCTGCGGCAGTAGGCGATGATGGTCTTGTCGCGATGCTTTTCCAGCTCGCGCAGGCGCTGGTCGAGCGCGCTGAGCGGGATGTGCTTGGCCTTGCCGATGGTACCGTCGCGCAACTCGTTGTCTTCGCGCACGTCGAGCACCATGGCGTCGTCCTGGTTCATGAGGATGACGGCCTCGCTCGCGCCGAGGTGTTTCACCCCGCTGGTGAGGCGCTGCAACTCGGTCCATGCGATAGCCGCAATAACCGCGGCCAGCGCCACGAAGAGCAGGGGATGGTTGCCGACAAATTGCAGGTATTCTTGCATGGACACAGCGCCTCTGAACGATCAGCGGCGAACTATAGCCCAGGCAGCGGGCCGCTTACACCCCGCTGCTGCAGAATACGTCCTGCATCATGCTGATCAGACGCAGCGTACGGTGGTCGCTGACGCGATAGAAGACCTTGTTGGCGTCCTTGCGTGCAGCCAGGATGCCCTTGTCGCGCAAAATCGCCAGATGCTGGGAAATGTTGCTCTGAGACGTCCCGACGCTGTCGACGATGTCCTGGACACTGACTTCCTGATCACCCAGGGTACACAGAATCTTGAGCCGCAGAGGATGCGACATCGCCTTCAGCGAACGCGAAGCGCGATCGATATCCTGGTCCTGGGTCATCAACTCCTGATGAGTGGTTGCATTCATGTCTATCCTGCTCGCCTGCTTCACTTGATACGTCAAGTTCTTATATTAGCACCTATTTATGAGTTGGCATTGCAAATGCCTTCCCTGCGCCGGGTTGGAGCCCTGGGCACCGGCTCGCGTAGAATGCCTCGCCGTACCGTTCACCGCGATGTCGCCGTGTCCCCTTTCTGCCGGTCATGTCTGAGCACCCTGTTGTGTCTGCTGCTCTGCGGCGGGCTGAGCGCTCGCGCGCAGGCCTCGGACACCGCGCAGAAACTCGAGTCAATCCAGTCGAGCATTCAGCGCGTCACCCGTCAGCTGGAGTCTGCCCAGGGCCGGCGCGGCAAACTGGAAGCAGACCTCAGGAATGCCGAGCAGGCCATCGCCCAGGCCGCCAATAATCTGCACGACACGCAGGACCAGCTCACCTCGCAGCGCCAGCGCCTAGATCGCCTGGACCAGAAGGCCACCAAGCAGCAACAGGCGCTGCAAACGCAGGTCGACAGACTCCGTGCGCAGGTCGATTCGGCCTACCGCATGGGACGCCAGCCGGCCATCAAGCTGTTTCTGAATCAGGAAAATCCGGCCCGACTTGGCCGCATGCTGGCCTATTTCGACTACCTCAACCATGCCCGGCAGAACGTCATGGCATCGGCGCGCAAGAAACTGGCCGGCCTGATCGCAACCCGCCAGCAGGTCGATGCGGAGAAGCGCGAACTGCAGAAGACGCTGACCGAACAACGTTCGCAGCAGGCCGCACTGAAACAGGCCGAGCAGACGCGCCGCGGGGCGCTGGCGAAGCTGGACCAGGTGATCGGCAACAAGCGCAGCCGCCTCAAGGATCTCAAGGCGAACGAGCGGCGCCTGCAGAACCTGCTGTCCTCGGTCGGGCAGGCCGTGGTCAACGACTCCTCGCTCAACGCGCTGTCGCAAAAACCGTTCTACCAGTTGCGCGGACGCCTGCCCTGGCCGACCAACGGCAGGCTGCGCGTGCGGTTCCACGCACTACGCAGCGGCAGCGACGGTTCGCTGCGCTGGCAGGGCGTGTTCATCGGCGCTCCCAAGGGACAGCCGGTACGCGCGATAGACGCCGGACGCGTGGTGTTCGCCAACTGGTTGCGCGGCTACGGCCTGCTGCTGATCATCGACCACGGTCACGGCTACATGAGCCTTTACGGACACAATCAAGCCATCTACCGACGTGTCGGCACCTGGGTTCGCCCCGGCGAGATCGTCGCCAGCGTCGGCGACAGCGGCGGGCTGAATGCCGATGGCCTGTATTTCGCCATTCGCTACAAGGGCAGGGCGCTGGACCCCTCGCGCTGGTGCCGAGGCCAGCCGAAGCTGGCGCATAAATGAAATGCCGGACGCCAGTCGGCGGCCCGTCGGGCATTCCGTCTCGCCGTGGCCCGGCTTCGGCCACCGAAGTGTTAGAATCGCCCAAGTCTGTCCCTCGCGCCCGCCCGCCGGACGCGCATCCCCTGGGAGTCACTGCATGAAAGCTCGCTATCGCGCCGTATTCGCGCTTCTCGCCGGCCTCGCCATAGGCGCCGGATCAGCCTCCTTCCTCAGCGTTCCCGCCGCGGCCGCGACCAACGGCGATTCCGCGACGGCGGCCAAGAGCGTCGACGGGCTCCCGCTCAACGAGCTGCGCACCTTCGTCGAGGTCATGCAGCGGGTGAAGCAAGATTACGTCAAGCCGGTCAGCGACAAGGAGCTGCTGGACAACGCGATCCGCGGCATGCTGACCGGGCTGGATCCTCATTCGGCCTATCTCGACGCCAAGAGCTTCCGCCAGCTGCAGATCGACACTACCGGCCAGTTCGGCGGCCTCGGCATCGTCGTCGGCACGGAGAACGGCTATATCAAGGTGGTCTCTCCCATCGACGGCACCCCGGCGCAGAAAGCCGGCATCAAGACCGGCGACATCATCATCCGCATCGACGGCACCTCGGTGCGCGACATGAATCTCGACCAGGCCGTGAAGATGATGCGCGGCAAGCCCGGCACCAAGGTCAAGCTCGACATCGTGCGTCCCGGCGCCTCGAAGCCGATGAGCGTCACGCTCAAACGTGAAGTCATCCGCGTCGACAGCGTGCGCAGCCACATGCTCGAACCAGGCTTTGCCTATGTGCGCATCACCAGCTTCCAGTCCGGCACCACGGCCAGCCTGCACAAGGCACTGCGCACGCTCGCCAAGGAAAACAAGGGCCCGCTCAAGGGTATCGTGCTCGATCTGCGCAACAATCCCGGCGGCGTGCTCAACGCGGCGGTGGGTGTGTCCGACACGTTCCTCAACAAGGGGCTGATCGTCTACACCAAGGGCCGCATCGCCGACTCCGACCTGCGCTATAGAGCGCATCCCGGCGACATGCTCCACGGCGCGCCCATCGTGGTGCTGGTCAACGGCGGCACCGCCTCGGCGGCGGAAATCGTCTCCGGCGCACTGCAGGACAACCATCGGGCGATCATCGTCGGCACACGCACCTTCGGCAAAGGCTCGGTGCAGACCATTCTGCCGCTGTCGCGCGACACCGCGGTGAAGATCACCACAGCGCTGTATTTCACGCCCAACGGCACTTCCATCCAGGCCGAGGGGATCAAACCGAACATCGTGGTCGACCCGCTACGGGTGGGCAAAGTGAACAACGGCGGCGTCGGCATGCTGCGCGAAGCCGATCTTTCCGGCCATTTGAACAATCCCGATGGCACGCCCAAGGCCGGCGCCAAGAAGTCCAACGGCGACCCCAGCCTGGCGCAGCGCGATTTCCAGCTGTACGAGGCGCTGACCGTGCTCAAGAGCCTGGCCTTCACGCACCAGAAAGCGACTGCGGCAGGCTGAGACCGGCCGACGCCAGATAACATGCGCCCAAGCATCTGGCTGCTCGGCCTTCTGATCTGCGCCTGTGCACTGAGCGCGCAGGCGGCCGAGGTCGCAATCATCATCGACGACCTCGGCTACGAGCATCTGCCGAGCAAACGCGCGGTCGACCTGCCCGGACCGGTCACGCTGGCCTTTCTGCCGCACACGCCTTATGCCGACGTGCTCGCCAAACGCGCACTGCGCGAGGGCAAGCAGATCATGCTGCACCTGCCCATGCAGAGCGTGGCGCCACACGCGCTGGGACCGGGGGGGCTGACCCTGGCCATGGGGCGGGCGGATTTCGCACGCACGCTGCGCGACGACCTTGCCTCATTGCCCCATGTCTCGGGCATCAACAACCACATGGGCAGCCTGCTCACGCAGCACCCCGGCGACATGGACTGGCTGATGAAGGACATCGCCGGAATCGGCGGCCTGTACTTCGTCGACAGCCGCACCACGCCGAACTCGGTGGCGCTGGACGAGGCGCGGCGCATGGGCGTGCCTGCAACGTCGCGCAATATCTTTCTCGATGCGATTCCGGACGACGCCGACTTCGTGCGCAAGCAACTTCGAGAGCTTATCCACATCGCCCGCAGGGACGGCACGGCGGTTGCCATCGGCCACCCCTATCCGACTACACTGGACGTACTGGCGACCGCGATCCCGCGGCTGCGCGAAGAAGGTATCCGACTCGTGCCGGTCAGCCGGATCATCGCCGCACAAAGCAGGAGTCCACAATGGCGCGCGTACTCGTCCCCCTCGCCCAAGGCTGTGAAGAACTCGAAGCCGTCACCCTGATCGATCTGCTGCGCCGCGGCGGTATCGAGGTGATCGCCGCCGGCCTGGATGCTGGCCCGGTGCGCTGTTCGCGCGGCACCGTCATCGTTCCCGACGCCGCCCTGGCCACCGTGCTGAACGAATCCTTCGACATGATCGTGATGCCCGGCGGCCTGCCGGGCGCCGATCACCTGCGCGATGACGAACGCATCGCCGGGCTGCTGCACCGCACGCTGGAGAGCGGCGGCAAGGTGGCGGCGATCTGCGCCGCCCCGAAAGTGCTGGAAAAAGCCGGGCTGCTTGAGAACCGCCGTTTCACCGCCTTCCCGGACGCGGTCGAGAAGGGTGGCAGCGGCAGCCCCATGGAAGTCGACGGTCCGATCCTCACTTCGCGCGGACCGGGCACGGCTATGGATTTCGCGCTGGAGTTGATCGAACAGCTCACCGACCGCGCGAACCGCGAGCGCGTGGAGACGGCTCTGCAGCGCCCCTGAACCGATGGCCGGACACGGCGGGAAGGAAGCCCGCCGGATCAAATAGGGGAAAGCGGTTTGAACGGCCCCCGAACGACAACATCCAGGGGCTTGCACAGCACGGACGACTATCAGTCCGTCTTGAACCTGGACACCATGCGGTTCAGTTCCTCCGCCGCATCGGCCATTGCCTGTGAATTGCCCTTGGCCCGCCCGGCGACGCCGTTCAGATGCTGCGTATCCTCGTGCACCTGGTGAATGTTGCGGTTGATCTCTTCCGCAACCTGGTGCTGCTCCTCTGCCGCCGCCGCGATCTGGGTGTTCATATCGTGGATGTCGGAAACGGATTGGTGGATCCCGCTGAAGCTGTCATCGACCGAGCGGGTTGCTCCGACCTCCTGTTCGGAGGCACCGAGGCTGAGCTGCATCTGTTCCGAGACCTCATCAACTGTAGCTAGGAATTAATTCTGAGATCTTCGAACCATTGTGAATCAGTGTGTTACGGACACTGTCAACTATATAATTGTGTGAACATTTCAGATCCGCTGAAGCTGCAGTTTTGTTGACCCTGTATATATATATGAACTAGGCAAAGGCCGAAATTTTCCAGCTCAGGCAAGCACTTCATTGCTTATCTCCCCCAGCAGGCCGGACACACATCATCATTGCCTCGGGGCTTAGTCCGAGGATTGCGACTCACCCACTTCACCGTCCGGTTCGACTTGCCTGTGTTCCCTTTCCACTTGATCGAGTCGTTGCATGAGGGCCAAGAGCCCAACGACCATAAACCCCCCGGAGATGCCGTCAACTCCGTGTGCGATAGATCCGAAATGGGGGGAGATGACACTGGCCAAGATTTCAAAGCCGGCAAGCATGGCCCCTACTGCCAATGCGAACTTTTCCCACCGTTGCATGAGACGATATGCGACCTTGACGTTGCCAAGTCGTTGCTCGGCTCTCAATTTTCGGAACTGATTGATCGCTATCCAGACCAACGGAATGAGCAGAAAAATAGAGATTGCGGCGATGGTTAGATCGACTTTCCAATAGGTGTGCATAATGCGCTCTGTGCTGTTTGTTCTTCGTGTTGTGCGTCACTGCCCATTCTAGGGCGGGCGCTAAATTAAGGAGCTACTGGATGAACGGCGGGCTCCAGTAGGTCTGGCAATCGTGTCAGTTCCCCTGCGAGTACAGCCGCAACGACCGCCTTTATGGATCGCTCAGATTGGCCACTTTCTTGGCTGTAGCAATACGACCCAACAGCTGTAGGATGGGGGGTGTCGCAGCTACTGACATAGGATCAGATCGCCTCAGATATCCTCATTCCCTAAAGCGGCTGGGCAGAATCGGTTTCTTTCAATTCAGTAAGCGCTACTGCTTTCAAGAGTTCCCCAGCGCCTTTTTCTATGAGGCGCATAGCTAGAACCGTCCCCATAGCAGTTGCTTTATTCAGGCGCGTCGTCTCATAGCCTCGAATTGAATAGGTTCCATCTGTGCTGGTCACTGTTACGTTCAAGTGAAAAATATCGTCTACCCACCAGCCATGTACCCCGACGGGAAGGTTGCATCCCGCCTGCAGGCCATGTAGAAGCGCGCGTTCCGCTTCTATTTCGGCCCTACTTCGAGAACACTCAAATGACTTTAGCATCTTGATTAGTTTGCTGTCAGAACTGCGACACTCGATACCGAGTGCTCCTTGACCAACTGCGTATGGGAATACAATTGGCGACAAGATTTCCATAGACTCGTCAAGAAGACCTAACCTCTTCAATCCAGAAGCAGCTAGCAGTGTGCCATCTATGCCTTCCTTTTTTGCTGCTTTCCGCAAACGAGGCGGTACATTACCTCTTATCAGTCGAATATTGATATCAGGGAAGAGAGACAGCAGCTGCGCCGAGCGTCGAATTGATCCTGTGCCGATAGTGCAGTCTGACTTAATATCCTCGAGACGTATTCCGCAGAGTACGTCTCGTGGATCTTCACGCTTGGGAATCGAAGCCAAGACCAGTTGCTCAGGCAGTGTGGTCGGCAAATCCTTCAGAGAATGAACGACGATATCCACCTCGTGGGCGATCAAGGCTGCCTCACCGCTTTTTGTGAAGACTCCAATGCCACCAATGTCCTGAAAACTTGAGTTTCTATCGGAATCCCCGATCGACCCTACTTGCACGAATTGAGTGTCTGCAGTGGGATCTGCGCGCCTAATGCAATCAGCCACAAACCGGGCTTGCCACATAGCAAGTGCACTGCGGCGCGTACCAATACGAATTTTCATAAGCAATCTACCTTACAGCTTGTACCGAAAATTGTTGGGTGAGTAGATTTACGGATTATTAGGTTAACGCATACTAAGGAGTTAACAATGCTCTTGAGTGAGCAGCATATTGTGAGCATGCGTGGACGTATAGGCATTATACAAGCGACTATTTCAATCAGTAGGGGGAGTTCGTTTCTCCAATCCTGCTGTTACTAATGGCTAACAGCCGTGATGCAACGACAAAATGTGTGAAGCGTTCAAGTGCATCCTCTATTTCGCTATTGATGATTGCCTGCAGTAGAGTCTACCCAAGACATCCGCGCGTCTGGAATGGTCTGTCACTATTTGATTGGCTTGAGCCCGAATTGAACCGCCCCGGTTTTCGCGGAGGCTGTTGGGTTTAAGTTAAGCGGCAATGGGGATTGGCTGCCCGAGTTGCCGGTAGTAGTTTGCCTCAGCTTCTGCGGGCGGGATATAGCCCAGG
>NZ_JARRQY010000064.1:0-24276 GCF_037381185.1 Acidihalobacter sp. | reverse complement strand
CGATGCTCCTGGACCATGCGAACCGCACGCTCACGCACTTCCGGGGAAAACTTCTTCGACTTGTTCATGGCTCCATTCTCTCAAGTGTCGGAGCCTCCGCAATACCCGGGGCGGTTCAGTGTCGTAGTTCGCTGCCGCATAGGCAGCTCAGAAAAACCAGACCAGGGGCGGCGAACGCCGCCCCATGTTCGCTGCCGCATAGGCAGCTCAGAAATCCAAACACCGCAGCGGCAAGGCTTACGCCAAGTTCGCTGCCGCATAGGCAGCTCAGAAATGATCGAGGCCGGTCCGCCTGGAAGTACTCGCGTTCGCTGCCGCATAGGCAGCTCAGAAAATGCAGTTACTGCAGGAGATGCCTGAGTTAACCAAGCATTGGCCATATTCGAAATATGCCTTCATCACTTCGATAATGAATCGCCCCCATCTGCCTGAGACACTGCGCGTTGACATGTTTTCCAGAATAAAACGGATAGTGCATTGGTAGGACAAAACATCGGTGGTTGCCTCGACACAGACTGTGGATTCAATCAGCCGGTTCAATACGTCGCTGCAAGCTTGGCGCTGATGTGATCTCCCGCTCGGATGCTCGGATAACGAGCGACTTCGCCAGGAGCAATGCAGGTGGGCGCTACGCTGATCTCGGCGTCGTCGTCCGGATCGCAGAAGAAGGCGATGGAATAGCGGTCGCTGCCGTCCGTACGCGGTTGCACACGATGCAGCGTCGAGCGAAGTACGTCGTTGGTCCAGCGCTGCATGAGATCGCCGATATTGACGATCACGGTCTCCGGCCGCGGCGCGACCGCCAGCCACGCGCCGTCGCGCCCCATGACCTCCAGTCCGCCGGCATCGTCCTGCCAGAGCAGCGTGATGCTGCCGTAGTCGGTATGCGCGCCGGCGCCCAGCTGACCTTCCGCGACGGGCGCCTCCTGGTAGGGATAATGCAGCAGGCGCAGCGTCTGGTTTTCGCCGGTATGCGCGGGGAGAAACCAGTTCGCCGGCAGCTCAAGACCCTCAGCCAGCGCGATCAGCAGACGCTGCGACAACGATTGCGCATCGCGGTACAGCGCACACGCGGCATCGCGGAACGGCGCGTCCGGCCACAGTTCGGTACGCGCTATGGTGTGCGCGACGTTGCGCATGGTGAAGCTTTCCTTGAGATCGGCCGGGCTCGATGGATCGAGCGCTTCCTGGCCCGCCGAAACCCAGCCGTGATTGAGCTCGGTGCTGCGGTAGCGCCAGGCCTCCTTGCGCCAGCGCGGCAGATCGAAAAAGCGCCGTGCGGCGGCGAACGCGCCGTCGACCGCCGCCGGATGCACGCCGGTGTGCGTCACGCAGAAAAAGCCCACTTCCTCGGCGGCGCGGCGGATATCGCGCACCATGGCCATGCGCGCATCTCCTTCCAGCGCGCGCAAATCGAAGACCGGGATCGTCCGGCTCATGTACCGCCCTCCGCGGCCGGCTCCGCGCTCAGCTTGCCGGGATTGAGCAAACCCAGCGGATCGAGACGCCGCTTGAGCGCCATCTGCCCCGGATCGCTGCGTCCGCCTTCGTCCAGCAGCCAGGTATGCGGATCGGCGATATAGACCCCGGCCTCACGGTGCTCGGCGATGATCTCGCGCAGGCGCGGCTCGCCGCGGTAACGCACCAGCTGGATGCCGGCGCAAGACAGCTCGCCGCCGCGGCGTAGGAACTCCAGGTGCATCAGAACCTCCCCGCTGTAGCGCTCGCGCATCGTCTCGACCAGATCCAAACAGCGATCGGCCGGGAAATCGCTCTGCAGATAGGTGATCGCCTTGTCGCGGCGCAGCGCGTGCAGCGTCGTGTGATTCCAGGTGTATTCGATCAGGCTCTTGGCGCCGCCGAACACCGCCGCGTGATCCTGTTCGAAGGAGAGGCTGCCGCCGACTTGCGCGGCGAGTCCATCGGCCACTTCGGTAGCGGCTCGTGAAATCACCATCAGTACCGCCGTACAGCCCGCCGCCACCCGGTCGTCCAGCCCCACCAGCTCCGGAATCGGCGCGTCGAGCACGGCAAGCTCGCGCAGGTCCACCGCGGCATGCGCCAGACGATGCGCGAAACGCGCCGCCGGCATGAATTCGGGGAACACGTACAGCCGCTCCACCCACGGCAGGCACGGCGTCAGCGCATATTCGAGTTCCAGCAGCACGCCGTTGGTGCCGTAGGCATGGTACAGATCGCGCACCGCCAGGCCGCGCATTTCGAACGGCTCGGGATCGGGCGACATCGGTGCCACCTTGGCGGCCAGCACGTTGCCCGGCTCTTCCAGCGAACCGAAGCGGATCGAGCCGACGCCGCCGAAACCGCCCGAATAGAATCCGCCGGCGGTGGAAATGCGGTAGGTCGACGGCATCAGGCGCAGCTCCCAGCCATGCGCGCGGGCAGCGGCGTCGACGTCGGCCAGCCGCGCGCCGGCTTCGACGCGCGCCACGCCGCCGGCCACGCTGAGGACGCGGTCGAGCCGGCTCATGTCCATCACCACCCCGCCGGCCAGCGGCACGCACTGGCCGTAGTTGCCGGTGCCCGAACCGCGCAGCGTCAGCGGCACGCCGCGCTCGGCGCAGGCGGAAATTACCGCCAGGGCCTGGGCCTGATCGGCGGGACGTACCACGGCCTCGGCACGCGCACCCTCCAGCGCCTGCTTGAGCACCGGACTGAACCAGGAGAAGTCGCGCGACAGCCGCGCCTGCTGCCCGGCCTCATCCAGCCACTCGGCTTCCGGCACCCGACCGCGTAGTGCTTCCAGATCCAGCGCAACGCTCATGTCCTCAACTCCTCTTGAACGGCAGGCGCAGCACGCTCCTGCCCGTGCCGGTATCGACACACAGGGTTATGACCGGATGGTCGCCGGCCCGCACCTCGGCCCATGAACGGGCGTCGCCGTGCTCCAGCGCGAGCCCCGGAAAGGCGGCCAGGGCGACGGACAGGCGCAGCCGCTGGCCGCGGCGCAGCGTGGCGAGCACCGGTCGCAGGCGGATGCGCCACGGGCCGGGACCGGTCAGCCGCGCGCCGCTGGCGGTCAGGTGCAGCGTCCGCCCGTCGGCCTCCACGGTCGACAGCGTCGCGCAGACGGTGAACGGATCGCAGTCGGCAGCGCCGTGCAGCTCCAGCTCGGGAGCGCCGCACAACAGCGATTCGGTTTCCAGCTCGGCGCCGGTGAAGGCGAGTACGTCGGGGCGCTCGTCCACGAAGCCGCGCTCGGCGCGCCCGGCCGGCAGGCCGAGATGGCCGCCGACCGCCGGCGCCGGCCGCCACGGATCGTGCACCAGCCATTCGCTGCCCTCGTACGCCGCCTCGGCCGTCAACCTGCCGCTCGTCGGATCGACCGATACGCGTCCGTCGCCGCTCGGATGCAGGCTGAGGATCTCGTCCGACCGCGGCCACTCGGACCAGTGCCGCCATTCGCCCGAACCGAGATCGAACAAGCGCACGCCCGTGGGCGCGTCGGCGTCTTCGCCGCACAGATGGCGGCGGAAGAACGCGACCTGGGCGCAGTCCACGCCGCCAGCGGCCGCGGCGCCGAAATCCACGGCGCCGCTGCGGGCGGTCCAGGGCAGATGTCCCCAGGGACCGACGATGAGCGCCGTCTCGCCGCCGTTGCTGGCCAGGGCGTCGTAACCGGCCAGCGTGCCGCCGAGAAAGGCGTCGTACCAGCCGCCGACGAACAGTGCGGGCGGCACCGCGTGCAGGCGGCTAAGCGCCGCCGAACGCCACCGCCAGTAACCGCTGTCGCGCGGTTCGCGCAGCCAGTCGTTGAAGAAACTGCCCGGCAGCCCGGCGGCCGCCGTCGCACCGGGCTCTCGCAGCGCGGTCCCGTCCGCCTCGGCCAGGCGCAGCGCGCGCTTGAAGTCCTCGGTCTCGCCGCGGCGGCGGTATCCCTCGGCAGCGAGCTGCGCCGCCCAGCCCAGGCCGTTGCCAAGACGCAGCGCGCCCTGCTCGTAGGCCCAGTCGTCGTAGAGATTCCAGGCGGTCATCGCCGGCGCGATGGCGCGCAGCGCCGGGTGTCCGCCTGCGGCGGCGAACAGCTGCGTGGCGCCCTGGTAGGAAAAGCCGTACATGCCGACCCGCCCGTTGCTGCCCGACAGCCCGGCACACCAGTCCAGCGTATCCAGACCGTCGGCGGCCTCGTTCACGAACGGTTCGAACAGGCCTTCCGAGCCGCCGCGCCCGCGCACGTCCTGCACCACCACGATGAAACCCTGGCGGGCGTACCACGCCGGATGGGCATAGGTCACGGTCGAGGCGATACGCCGCCCGTAGGGCTGACGCATAAGTAGTACCGGATGCGTTCCCGGCCCCGGCGGACGATAGACGTCGGCGACCAGCGCGAGGCCGTCGCGGGTGTGCATCACGGCGGTTTCCGGCGACGCCAACATGCGCTAGGCGACCTCTTTCGCGAGGCGGGTGACGGCCGCCGCCGCGCGAGCGCGCAGCGCGGCCAGATCCAGCCCGGGAATCGCCCCGTGCTCCACCACCACGCGCCCGCCGACCAGCACGTAGCGCAGCTCGGGCGCGCCGCCGCCCATCAGCGGCGCCAGCGCCGGCTGGAACTGGCCGAAGTAGCGCGGATGCGCGAGATCGTAGACCGCCAGATCCGCCGCCATGCCGGGCTCGAGCGTGCCGACGGCGTCCAGGCCGAGGATGCGTGCGCCGCCGCGCGTGCCCCAGTGCACCACGTCCTCGACCACGGTGGCCTGCGCGCCTCCGACGGCGCGGTGCACCAGCCAGGCCAGGCGCGCTTCGGAGATCATGTCCGCCGCCTCGCTGGAGGCGGTGCCGTCCACGCCGATGGACACCGGCATGCCGGCCGCGGCCATGCTCGGCACCGGCGCCACGCCGCTGCCCAGGCGACAGTTGCTGGCCGGGCAATGGGCGATTCCGGTGCCGGTCTCGGCCATCAGCGCGATCTCGGTGTCGTCGACATGCACGAGATGGGCGAACCACACGTCCGGGCCCAGCCAGTCGTGCTCGGCGCAGTATTCCACCGGCTTCATGTCGTGCGCCTCGCGCGCGTGGCGCACGTAGTCGGCGGTTTCGGACAGGTGCGAATGCATGCGGATGCCCAGATGCCGCGCGTGCGCGGCCAGTTCGCGCAGGCCCTGCGGCGTGGCGGAGAACAGCGGCGTGCTCGGCGCCATCACCACCCGGCGCATGGCGTCGGGCGCGCTCTGGTGAAAACGCGCGGTCAGGCGTTCGACGTCGGCGGCGTAGCGCTCCACGGTCTGCGGCCGAATACGGTTCGGATAATCGGAGAACTGCTCGGTGTCGGTGGCGCCGCCGCGGCACAGCGCGAAGCGCATGCCGAAGCGCTCCGCGACCTCGAACAGCACGTCGCCCAGGGTGTCGTCGCCGGCGGCGAAATATAGGTAATGGTGGTCGGCGCAGGTGGTCGTACCCGAGAGCAGCAGCTCGGCCAGACCGACGGTCGCGGCGATCTCCAGCAGCTCGGGGTCGAAACGGTCCTGGAAGCGGAACGGCACCGCCGCCAGCCAGCCCATCAACGGCTGATCGATGCCCTCGGGCACGGCCTTGAGCAGGCTCTGGAACAGATGGTGATGGGTGTTCACCCAACCGGGATAGATCACGCAGCCGGACGCGTCGAGCACGCGCTCGCCATCCTGCGGCTCCAAGTGCGGCCCCAGCTCGGCGATGCGTCCGTCGCGGATGCGGATGTCGGCGGCGCCGGCATGCGCCGCTTCGCCCGGCAGTCCGGTAAGCACGGCCTCGGCGCCGCGCAGCAACATGGCCTCACTCACCGGCCACCCCGCGCAGCAACGTGACCGTTTCGCTGATCGGAGCGTCGCCCAGGTGCGTCTCGCCTTCGCCGTGCGCCGCGATTAATTCCAAAAGCTGCTTGCGCATGACGATGCCGGGCTTGTCCGCCGGCATGTGGAACTCGCCGCCGCCGGCCGCATCCAGCGGCACGTCCCAATCCGTGGTTTCGAGAATGGCGCGGTCCTCCTCCGTCACCTGGCGGTCGAAGGCGACGACCTTGGCCGCCGGCGCCTCGGCCTCGCTGTCGTTGCGGTAGGCCCACTGCACGATCTGCGAGTGACGGTCGTCGACAGGCGTGGCGGCGGTGACTATGGAGTGCACCACGCCGTTCGGATAGGCGATGCGCAGCTTGCGCACGAAGGGCAGGTACCAGCGGCTTTCCATGTGGCGCTCGGTGCGCTCGTTGGCCATCTGCAGCAGCTCCTTCTGCAGTTCGGGATTGCGCACCGGCGCCACCGAGCGCATGACGAAGCCGTAGTCGGCCGGCGTGATTTTTAGCTCGGCCGGCTGGGGATCGTCGGACAGCCCGAAGGTGGCTCGATGCACGAAGCTGAAGTGCGCATTGTCGAAGGAGTTCTCCATCACACGCAGCCCGGCGCAGGCCCAGCTCTCGTAGAACTCGTCGATCTGTCGGTAGCCGTCCTCGCGCGCTTCCGGGAAATCCGGCAGTTCGGCCAGCGGTTCGCCCAGGCACACCCAGACGTAGCCGTAGCGAGCCTCGCACTGGTAGGACGCCACTTCGCCGCGCGGCGGCAGGTCCGGCTGCTGCGGGATGCGCACGCACTTGCCGCAGCGGTCGAAGGTCCAGCCGTGGTAGCCGCACTGCAGCTCGCCGGCCTCGGTGACCCAGCCCTTGGAGAGCTGCGCGGTGCGGTGGCAGCAGCGGTCGGCCAGCGCGGCGGGCGCGCCGTCGGCGCCGCGCCACAGCACGATGCGCTCGCCCAGCAGCGTGAAAGGCACCGGTCCGGGTTCCAGCTGCGCCAGCGGCAGCACGGGATACCAGAAGCGGCGCAAAACAGGTTGTCGGGTGACCAGCATCGTTATCTCCTCAAAGTACGGCTGCACAGGCGATCTACGGCGTTACGCGCTACTCACTCACCTGTCCACGCGTTATGTCTCGCCTCTTAATCCAACTCGCCCGCGCACTCCAAGGCTCAAGCCGCGGACAAACCTTCCGCGGCCAGCTTCGCATCGTCCCAGGGCTGGACGACGGGCTGCAGCTCACGGATGCGTGCCTGGGCGCGGGCGGCCTCGGCGGCGAAATCGTGACGCACGCCCTCGCCGCCGCGCAGCAATCGCCGTCCACCGACCCAGACGTCGCGCACGTCGCCGATCTGCGCGTTGTAGACCAGGCTGGAGGCCGGATCGTGTACAGGCATGCAGTGCAGGCCGCGCAGGTCGACGCGGGTGACGTCGGCCTCCTTGCCCGGCGTCAGGCTGCCGCAGCGCTCGCCCAGGCCGAGCTGTTCGGCGGCTCCCAGCGTGGCCATGTGCAGCAGGTCGCGCGCCGGCATGACGGTCGGGTCGAGCCGTGTGACCTTGGCCAGGCAGGCCGCCATCTTCAGCGTTTCGAGAAAGTCCTGACTGTTGTTGCTCGCCGGCCCGTCGGTGCCGATCATCACCGGCACACCCTGCTGGTGAGCCTCCCAGGCCGGCGCGGCGCCGGAGGCCAGGTACATGTTCGAGGTCGGGCAGTACACCAGCGCCGCCCCCGTGCCGGCGGCCAGCGCGACTTCGTCCGCCTTCAACCAGACGCAATGCACCATCTGCATGCCGGGGCGCAGCAGGCCCCAGTCGGCCAGCGTCTCGACGTTGCGCCGACCGTAATGCTGCAGCGTGTATTCGACCTCCAGACGCGTCTCGGCGACATGGCAATGCATCGGCAGACCGTGCTCGGCGGCATACTCGCCGGCCAGCTTGTAGAGCGGCGCGGACACGCCCCACAGCGTGTTCGGCCCCACGCCCGCACGCAGATGCGTGGCGTGAGGGGCGCACTGAGCACGCAGGTGGTCGAGCTTGGCGACCACGCTATCGGTGGTTTCGCGCAGCATGCGCGGATAATTCTGATCGGCGAAGGCGTAGGCGATCTGCTCCACCCACGGCCAGATAACGCGGCGGATCCACTCCTCCAGCACGGCATCGTCGTGCACGCCGCGCAGATAGCTCTGAAACAGGTGCGTGTGCGCGTTGACGAAGCCCGGCAGCAACACCTGACCCGGCCCCTCGTCGACGAATACCGGTTCGCCGAAACCGGCCGCGCGCCGCAGCGCCAACACCTCTTCGCGCGTCCCGACCGCCTCGATACGGCCATCTCGCAGCCACAGCGCTCCGCCCTCGATGCAGAACGGCCGGGCCGAATCCATCGGCAGCAGCCATTCGGCAGCGATCAGTTGTTCTCCCATATCACCCCGCCCCGCGTTCGTGCTCAAGCTTGTTCACGCTGTCTCGTTCCAAATGCGAATATTGCGTTCATCAGTTGGACTACGCAGGTCTCGTGCCAGCCGGACAAAGCCCTTCAGCGGCTTGCGATTCCCTGGCTCGCCACGCATGATTTCGCACCAATTCGGGGCAGACGTCCGGGGCGCCGCCCTGCCTTGTGACAGACAAGGCGGGACGATCGGCTTGCAGCGCAGAACGCTCGCGCCACCGCCTTTCTCCGGAAGCTGGCCCGGGGCTTGCTATGAGCCTTGACCCGTTGCCCACCCTTCGCCAGCGCTCTCCCGGCGCGGCAACGGTCTACACCGGGCGCCTGATGCGCCACTACAAGAACCCAAACAAAGGGGCGAAATCGAGATGGATACCGAAATCACTGCAGACACGCCGATCGCCGACGAACAGGCGCGCGACTACGGCGGCTGGGACGTGCTCTGGACCTGGTTCGGCGCCGGAGTCAACACCGGCTCCTGGTACTTCGGCGGCGTCGCCGCCGGGCTGGGCATGGCCTTCGTACTGCAGTCCGCACTGCTATGGATGCCGCTGTTGATGATTCCGTGGGCCGCCATCGCCTACCTGGCCTGGCGCCGCGGCGTCTCCACCGTGGGCGTCACCGTACCCGCGCTGGGGACGCAGGGTTCCCGCCTGACCGGACTCGGGCAGTTCCTGGTGCTTTCCGGCTGGCCCAGCATCAACACCTTCATTGCCGCCATCTCGCTGAGCTTCGTGTTCAAGGCCGCACTCGGCTGGCCGGCGTTCGGCGAGCCCGGCTCGACCGAACCGATGATCATCGGCATCCTGCTCACCGCCATCGCCCAGGGCGTGATCAGCGTGCTCGGCCATCAGGCCATCCGCTATCTGGAACGCATCTCGGCCGCGCTGCTGATCGTGCTCGGCGGCTGGGAAACCTACGTCGTGTTCACGCACTGGGATCTGGCCCGCATCATGGCCTTTTCGCTGCCCAACGCCGGCGGCCAGACCTGGGCCACCATCGCCGACATCGCCTTCGGTCTGGGCTGGACCTGGGCACAGGTCGGAGACTTCGCCCGCCTCGGGCGCAGCGGCCGCGGCACGACACTCGGCAGCTGGCTCGGCGTCAACCTGGGCCAGGGCTGGTTCATCGTCATCGGCGGCCTGGGCGTGATCGGCGTGGCGCTGACCAGCGGCCACTATGACCCCGAGAACTCCGACCCCAGTTCCACCCTCGCCGCCCTCGGCCTCGGCCTCGGCCTGGTGGCCTTCCTGGTGCTGGTGTTCTCCACCGTCAGCACCAACGTCACCAACATCTACGGCGCCGGCATGGGCCTCTCGGCCATGGTCCGCTCGCGCCCGCGCAGCGCCCTGCTCGCGGTAGCGCTGTTCCAGCTCGTACTGTGCTTCGTGCCGCTGGTCTACGGTTCGTTCCTCGACTATTTCATGAACTTCCTGACCTGGATCGGCGGCTTCTTCGTGCCGCTGTGGACGGTGGTCCTGCTGGACTGGGCGCTGCGCCGCGGCACCGGCTACGGACGCGTAAGCGCGTTCAACGCCGCCGGCCTGATAAGCGTCGTGCTCGGCCTGCTGGCATTCTTCATCGTCGACATGGGCCTGCCTGCCCTGGAAGCGCAGATCACCGCCAGCCTGCCGGCCATCGTGGTCACCTCCCTGAGCTATTTCGTGCTCACCGCGGGCGGCGCGAAACTACGCGGATAAACGGCAATTCGATCGAGTTCGACGCGAAAGACCGACATCGGGGCGCATTTGCAATACAATGCGCCCCGTTCCTCCCTCCAGATTCGAAAAATTCGGTAGTTTCCGCATGAGCGCTGTCCCCGAATCGCCGCCGTCCGCCGACGCGCATCCACTGGTCGACATAAGCGGCCTCGGCAAGCACTACGGCAGCGGCACCGAGCGCCATCTGGCCCTGACCGGGGTCGATCTGACCATCCATCGCGGCGATTTCGTCTCGCTGATCGGCCCTTCCGGCTGCGGCAAGACCACGCTGCTGCGCATTCTCGCCGACCTCGAAAGCATCACCGAAGGTTCGGTCAGCGTCGGCGGGCTGAGCCCGCGCGAGGCGCGCATGGCGCGGCTCTACGGCTACGTCTTCCAGGCCCCCACGCTGCTCGACTGGCGCAGCGCGCTGGCCAACGTGATGCTGCCGTTGCAGGTCATGGGCCGACCCAAGGCCGAGGCCCGCAAAACCGCGCTCGAACGCCTGGAGCAAGTCGGCCTGACCGAAGCCGCGCGACGCTACCCCTGGCAGCTCTCCGGTGGCCAGCAGCAGCGCGTATCCATCGCCCGGGCCCTGGCGCTGGACCCCGAACTGCTGTTCATGGACGAGCCTTTCGGCGCACTGGACGAAATCACCCGCGAGCGCATGAACCAGGATCTGCACGATCTGTGGCTGCGCACCCACAAGACGGCCGTGTTCGTCACCCATTCCATCGCCGAAGCGGTGTTCCTGTCCACGCGTATCGTGGTGATGAGCGCCAACCCCGGCGGTATCACCCGAGTGCTGGACGTCGACCTGCCCCGGGAACGCAACTTCGAGACGCGCTCGCTGCCGCGCTTCTTCGAACTGGTCAACGAAGTACACGAAGGCCTGCGCGATGCCTACGCCGTATGAGCACGGCGGCCGGGGCGGGAACGGCCATGCCGCTTAAACGCCTCATCGGCATCTGGCCGGTCGCGGCGGTCGGCCTGGCGATGCTGCTGCTGTGGCCCTTAATCGCCTTCCTCGTCAATCTGCCGGCGGCCCGCGAAGCACTCGCCCAGGGCGGCTGCACCGGCCTGTACGCCTGTGCCAGCACCCTGAACAGCCCCATCCTGCCCGCACCGCTGCAATTCCTCGACGGCGCCGCGCAAATGCTCAATCCGCTGTGGGGCCGATCCAGCCTGCTGTTCAACGCGCTCTACACCGGCTGGGAGACCCTGCTCGGACTGCTACTGGCGCTCTTCGTTTCGTTCTTCACGGGTACCCTGCTGGCCTTCTCCAGGCCCTTCGAGCGCGCCACCCTGCCGTGGATCGTCGCCAGCCAGAACGTGCCCATCATCGCCCTGGCCCCGGTGCTGGTGGTGCTGCTGGGACGCTTCGGCGTGCAGGGCCTGCTGCCCAAGGCGCTGATTTCGGGCTATATCGCCTTCTTCGCGCTGACCGTGGGCGTCGCGCGCGGCCTGGCCAGCCTCGATCCGCTGCGCCTGGACCTGATGCGCAGCTACTGCGCCTCACCCTGGTTCGTGTACTGGCACGTGCGCCTGCCGGTCGCGCTGCCGCTGATCATGACCAACCTCAAGGTCGCCGCCGCCGGCGCGCTGGTCGGCGCCATCGTCGCCGAGCTGTCGACGGTCACCTTCTCCGGCCTCGGCGCCATGCTGCTGGCGCGCTATTACGCCGGCGACATCATCGGCCTGTGGGTGGTCATGGCCGCCTCCGGCCTGCTCGGCATCGCGCTCTATGCGCTGCTCTCCCTGCTCGAACGCGTGGTGACGCCATGGTCTCCCAGACACTGACATTGCTGCGCAAACCGCCGCTCGCCTTCGGCATCTGGCTGGCCTGCACGGCGGCGCTGCTGGCGCTGTCCGGCCCGGCACCGGCCTGGGCGGGCACCCCCGCGCTGCTGCTCGGTCTGGCCGGCGCCCTGGCCATCGGCCCGCTGGCCGGCGGCCCGACGCGCCGCAACCCGCTCGCCGCGCTGCTGCCGCCGTTCTACAGCGGCGTGCTCGCAGTCGCCCTGATCCAGGCGCTGCTGGAAATCCACCGCGTGCCCAGCGGCCTCATTCCCACACCGCTGGCGATGTTCCAGGCCGCCTGGGCCGATCGCGCGCTGCTGCTGCAGGACAGCTGGCAGACCTTCGTGCTGGAAAGCCTCAGCGGCATGGCCGTGGGCATCGCCATCGGCCTGGCGCTGGCCGTGCTGATCGTGCGCGTGCGCTTCTTCGAACGCGGCCTGCTGCCGTACATGGTGATGCTCGCCAGCCTGCCGGTGCCGGCCATGGCGCCGCTGGCGGTCGCCGCCGCCGGCACCGGCTGGGGCTCCAAGGCCCTGCTGGTCGCCGTCGTCACCATCTTCCCGACGGTCATCAACGGCGTGCGCGGCATGCAGTCGGCCTCGCCGCTATCGCTGGACCTGCTGCGCAGCTACGGCCTGGAAGGCCTGCGCACCTTCGCGCCGCTGCGCCTGCCCGCCGCGCTGCCGTTCCTGTTCACCGCACTGAAGATCGACCTGACGCTGGCCCTGATCAGCGCCATCGTCGGCGAGTTCTTCGGCTCGCCGGGTCAAGGGCTCGGCTTTCGCATCAAATTCGAAGTGTCCATGTTCAACATGCCGCTGGTCTGGGCCGCGATCCTGTACACCACCGTACTCGGTCTCGCGCTCTACGCCCTGATCGTGGTGCTGGAGCGCAGGCTGACGTTCTGGCATCCGTCCATGCGCTAACAGGAGTTGTTATCTACTCATGCGGCACGATAGGGCGTCGAAATCGGGCTCAGAATGCTCATTTACCGAGTGTGAACTGCGCTTCTTCGCCCGATTTTTCCTTCTCTCGCACTCGCTTGAGCGATAACGACAACCTGTTAGTCATCTCCGTCTCAACCGTCACGTAGGGGGTTTTACGATGCAACGTCGCGATTTTCTCAAGGCGCTCGGCGCCAGCACGCTGGCCGCTGCCGGTTCGTCCCTGCCGCGCATCGGCAGCGCCGCCGGCCTGGTGCCGGTCAACCTGCAGCTCAAGTGGTTCCCGCAGGCGCAGTTCGCCGGCTACTACATTGCCAAGGCCAAGGGCTACTACGAAGCCGAGGGCCTGGACGTGAGCCTGCTACCCATCGGGCAGCAGTCGCCGATCCAGACCGTGGTCGCCGGCGCCGCCGACTTCGGCACCACCTGGATCACCGACCTGCTCACCGCCTCGGTGAACGGCCTGCCGGTGGTGGAGATCGCGCAGATCTTCCAGAAGTCCGGTTTCGCCTTCACCACCGAGAAGAAACTGGGCATCAAGACCCCCGCCGACTTCAAGGGCCACACCATCGGCATCTGGCCCGGCTACAACGCACAGCCGGCGCTGGCCTTCTTCAAGAAATACGGCCTCACCACCTCGCTGGAATCCGGTATCGGCAAGCCCGACGTCAAACTCATCACCTACGGCTTCGATCCCAAGCTGGTGTTCCCCGACAAGGCGCAGGTCGTCTCCACCATGACCTACAACGAGCTGGATCTGGTGGTGCAGATGGGCTACCCGCTCGACACCCTGGACGTGTTCTGGCTACCCGACTACGGCATCAACCTACTCGAGGATCTGATGTTCACCACCCCGCGCGTGCTGGGCGAGAAGAACTTCAAGGGCAGCGGCCTGAGCGGCAAGGAAGTCGGCGCCCGCGTACTGCGCGCCACGCTCAAAGGCTGGGACTACGCCGTCAAACACCAAGCCGAAGCGGTCAAGGCCGTGCTGTCGCAGTGCGGCTCGTACTGCAAGGGAGCCGGCAAGAATGCCAGCGGCCTCAAGCACCAGACCTGGATGATGGAGCACTGCGCCAAGCTCTACGAAGCCGGCCCGACGCTGGACGGCAAGGCGGGACTGCTGGAGAAGAGCGGCCTGGACAACAACATCGCCCTGCTCAGCTCGCTGGGCGTGCTCAAGAAGGCTCCGCCCAAGACCGTTGCCGACTGGAGCGTCTGGGAGATGGCCACGGGCAAGACCGTGTCCTGGAAGGCCTGATCCGGCCTCTGTGCAGCGCACTGCCCATGCGGCGCGCTGCGCGGCCCCGGCCGGCCTCTTTCGGGCCGGCTAAAATATTTTGACCAGATTCAAACGACGAGATATTCACCGTGTCCGACGCTTTTCCAAACCTGCATGTTCTCGACCACCCGCTGATCCAGCACAAACTCACGCTGGCGCGGCAGGAAGGCATATCCACCAACCAGTTCCGCCGCCTGCTCAGGGAAATCGCCCTGCTCATGGGCTACGAGGTCACCCGCGACCTGCCGCTGGAGCACAAGACGATCCAGACGCCGATCACCGAGATGGAAGCCCCGCAGATCCAGGGCAAGAAGGTCGTCATCGTCTCCATCCTGCGCGCCGGCCTGGGCATGGCCAGCGGCCTGCAGGAACTCATGCCGTCGGCCCGCGAAGGCCACATCGGCCTGTACCGCGATCACGAGACCAAGCGGCCGGTCGAATACATGGTCAAGCTGCCCGAACCCCAGGGTCGCCTGTTCATTCTCGTCGACCCCATGCTCGCAACCGGCCACTCCGCCGCCTATGCGGTCGACGTGCTCAACCGCCACGGCGTACCCGACTCGAACATTCGCTTCCTCGCCCTGGTCGCCGCCCCCGAAGGGATCAAGGTCTTCCAGGAAGCACATCCGGAGGTGCCGGTCTACACCGCCGCGCTGGACGACCATCTGAACGACGACGCCTACATCGTGCCCGGCCTGGGCGACGCCGGCGACCGGCTGTTCGGCACGAAGTAAGAGGCCTGTGGGAGCCGCGGCGCGGTTCCCACTGTTTATGAGAGATAACCGCTTAATGCAGTAGCGGCTGAGCGGCCGCGTTCGCCAACCGCAGCAAATCCTGCGCCCATGGCGTGAACAGCCATACGAAAAAGGCGCCGTTCAGCACCACCGTCCCCCAGAACACCGTGCGGAAAGGCTGTTTCCTGGATTTGTGGCGCAGCGTCGCCTGCGCCATCAAAGCGCCCGGCCAG
This sequence comes from Acidihalobacter sp., assembly GCF_037381185.1. NCBI lineage: Bacteria > Pseudomonadati > Pseudomonadota > Gammaproteobacteria > Chromatiales > Ectothiorhodospiraceae > Acidihalobacter > Acidihalobacter sp. Next base: position 9,368 of record NZ_JARRQY010000064.1, on the reverse strand, counting down.
CCGCCCAGCAGGGCCAGAAGGTGCAGCCTGCTTTCCGCGGTACGCCAACCGCCTCTTCTCGCGGCCGACTTGTCCAAAGCGTACGCCGCAAAGGTCACCACGCTGACCGCGAGATAGACGGCCAGCACCAACGGCGGAAGTGCCGAACTCCAAACGGCGGCGCCGACAATCGCCAGAAAAGCCATGGCGAGAAAGTACGACCAGGCACTTCCCGACCTACGCGCCTCCTTGCGGGGGCCGCCGTTTGCGAACACCACGCGCTCCGCACGCGGCCGGCCGCGCTGATCCTTACCCAGCGCATAGCTCACCGCGTCGCCGACCGCCGGACGCCGGCCCTGCCGCTTCAAGGCCCGAGCATGCACGAAGACCCGCTCCCCTCCGTCCTCGGGGCTAATGAAGCCGAATCCGCGCTCATCGTTCCAGATGGAAATTTTCCCCTTCACGCTCACTGCTCCGCGAACCTTCCGACAGCCCCCATGCCACCTACCACGCTGCGCGTGCCGCCCACGTCGAAAATTGGGGCCAGACGATGCAGCGTACCGGCACACCCGAGCGATCGTGAAAAGCATTCCGACAACGCCGTCATGCAAAGCTCATCCTGCCGCATGTCGCGCGCAGAAATATTCGGATATTTACCCATGAATACAACACATTATAGAAACTTCCAGCGCGTCAAAAATAAATCTCGAATCACATTACTCTCAATTTAAAATTCCTACCGAATTATCCAGGAATCAAGCAGCCAGACCCTCCATGAGGATAAAAAATCCGCATACCAAGAACGCATGCAGAAGCACTTCTGTTTGGACGACCTGTTTTGAATTATGCATACAAATACACGTATACTGAATATGTCATAATATAACTAACTGAAATCACTGATATTTTATACAAAACCCATCAAATCATGAGAAAACAAAAGGACTAATTCATGAGGTTCAAAACCTTCAGCACACTCCTTTCGATATCACTATCCATCGCACTTTTCCTATCGCTAGGTACCGCCGCGTCCGCAGCGGAAACGACGACCGTCAAATTCGGAAATCCGCCCTGGCCCGGCGTCACCGTCAAGACCGCCGTTGCCCGGCAATTGCTCGACGCCGCGGGCTACACGACATCCACGACCAGCGCTGGCTGGATCATTTGTCTGCAAGGCGTGGCCGGCGGAAAACTGGACGCCGACCTCGGCATCTGGCTGCCGGCCGAGCGCGACACCGTCAACGCGCTGCTCAAATCGGGCAAGATCAAGCTCGTCGCAACCAACATCGCCGACGCCAAATACAGCATCGTCGTTCCCGAATATGTCTGGAAGGCCGGCGTGCACTCGATCGCGGATCTGCACAAGTATCCGCAGAAATTCGACCGCAAGATCTACGGCATCGAGAGCGGTGCTGCCGGCAACGGCATCGTCGCAACCGCCATCAAGAAGAACACCTACGATCTGAAGGGCTGGGAGCTTGTCCCCTCCAGCACCGCAGGCATGCTGAGTCAGGCCGGCCGTGCCATCAACAAACACGAGTGGATCGCCTTTCTGGGCTGGAAGCCCCACTGGATGAACATCAAATACAAGCTACGCTACCTGGAGGATCCCAAGAACATCTGGGGCGGCACCAGCACGGTACACACTGCAGCGAATCCGGACTTCATCAAGCGGCAGCCCAACGTAGCCCGATTCCTGCACCAGATGATCGTCCCCGCAGCGACGCAGAGCCACTGGATCTACGACTACAGCTACAAGAAGACCCCCGTCGATGCCGTCGCCAAGGACTGGATCAAGGGACACATAGGCCTAGTCGCCAAATGGCTTGAAGGCGTTCGCACCGCAGACGGCAGCCAGCCTGCGATCGACGCCGTGAAAGCCGCCTTCGCCGGCTAATCCGCGCCGCTTGCAAACGATGCGCTTCGGAGCGGGCCCGGCGATGCCGTCCGGCCCGCTCCGACCCGTCCGGAATCGGCATGTCTTTGCTGACGCGCGACCGTCCGCGCTCCGGGGCTAGCCCTTCATCCAGAACAGCATCGCCGACAGGGTTACCAGCGAGCCCAGCGTCGAAAGCAGAATGGTGTGCGAAACCACCGACGCCTCGCGCCGGTACAGTTCGGCCAGCATGTAGGGCCCGGTTCCGGTCGGCAATGCGCTGAGCAGCAGCGCCGCTTCGGCCCACAGCGGCGGCAGCTTGAAGACGTGAAACGCCAGCCACCAAGTAATCAGCGGGTGCACGAACAGCTTGATCGACACCAGCCCCACCGCCGGTCTCCGCCCCTCGCCGGCCTGCTTCTGCGCCAGGAAGGCACCGAGCGATACCAGTGCGCAGGGCGTGGTCGCGTCACCAAGCAACTGCAGCAGCTTGCCCAGCGGCTCGGGCACCGCCGTGCCCCTGACGGCCCACAGCACGCCCAGCAGCGGCGAAACTACCAGCGGATTCTTGAGCAACGCAACGGCGACCTTGCCCAAGGCGTGATGCAGCGTCTTCTCGGCTTGCAGCCCCACCTCGATGCAGACTACAGCGACCGCAAACAGTACGCACACAACGATCAGACTGGCTATCAGCGCTGCTTCCAGCCCATCGTGACCGAACACCAGTAGACATAGCGGAATACCGATGTAGCCGGTATTCGCATAGGCCGCGCCGAGACCGTCGATGCTGGCATCGATCAGATGTCGCGGTGAACGCAGACGATACAGCAACGTGGCTGCGAACACGCCCATGGTGCCGAGCATGGTGACGGCGACGAAGCCCGGATGCCAGATCTGCTGCAGCGTGGCGCTTGCCGTAGCCTGAAACAGCAGCGCCGGCAGACACAGCCAGACGACGAAAAGATTGAGTTCCGAAGCCACGTTCTCACCTAGGCGGCCGGTGCGCCGCCCCAGGAATCCGAGCAGGATCAGCGCGAAAATCGGCAGGACGACATGAATGACGGACGACATCGGGCTATGCACTCAGGCAGGCGGAGAAGAGCGGCCGAGTGTAGCGGCACCCATCGATACCGTAAAATTCCATTTTATCTAATAACTGATACCTTATGGGAATAGATAATGAATGTCCGTCAGCTCCGCTACTTCATCGCACTCGCAGAAACGCTGCACTTCGGCCACGCGGCGCAGCGCCTGCACATCACTCAGCCGCCTCTCAGCCGACAGATCGCCGCACTGGAAAGTTCGCTGGGCACTCCGCTGTTCGTGCGCAACTCGCGCTCAGTCGCGCTGACCCCGGCCGGCGAAGACTTTTATCGCCACGCCACGCGTCTTCTGTCCGACTTTGACCTCGCCATGCGTTCCGCCCAGGCGACTGCCCGCGGCGAACGGGGCGAACTGCGCATCGGCTTCACCATGTACGCCGCCTGGAACGTGCTGCCGGGACTGCTCAAGAGTCATGCCGAACGGCAGCCGGAAGTGCGGCTCACGCTAAGCGAAACCCTGCCGCGCGACCTACAGCAGGCACTGAACGCTGGCGAGATAGACCTCGGCATCGCCTTCCCTACCCCCGTCGTCGCCCCGCTGGATTACCGTCCGCTGTTCCGCGAGCCGCTATGCGCAGTCCTGCCGGCCTCGCATGCACTGGCCGAGAATGCCTGCATAGACGCGGGCGCACTGGCAGGCGAACGCTTCGTGACCTTCCCCCGCTCGACCGCCCCGGCGCTGCATGCGGCGGTGACGGCGTGCTGCGAACAGGCTGGCTTCGAACCGAACATCCATCTGGAAACCCATCTGCAGCAAACCATCGTCAACCTGGTCGCCGCCGGCTTCGGCGTCGCGCTGGTACCCGATTCGATGCGCCGCCTGCAACTGCCAGACGCCGTGTTCCGGGCGCTGACACACTCGCCGCTGATCGAACAAGGGCTGTTCTGGAACGCGCACAATGCGAACCCCTGCCTCGGCGAATTCCTCGAATGCATCGAACCACCGGTCGTCGAGTAGGAAATTCAAGCCGGAACGATGAAAACCTTAGCGCCGCATGCTTTCGAGAATGGACGGCAGTTCGTTCATATGCGAAAAGCGCCCGTTGGCCTCGTCGGCATCGCCCCCAGGGACGTAATGCAGCGCACGCATCCCCGCGGCCTCAGCCGCCGCTAGGCCCACTGGGGTATCCTCCACCACGACGCACTGCCGTGGCACGAACCCCATGGACGCCGCAGCATGCAGGAACAGGCCCGGATCGGGCTTCCAGGCGCCCACGTCATAGGCACTGAAGCGGCCCGGCCCGAAATGCACGCCTAGTTCAGTGACCTTCAGCGCCAGCTCGATCTTGTCGGGCGGACTGTTGGACGCGATGCAGCGCGACAGAGCCAGTACATCCAGCATCTGCGGCACACCCGGCATCGGCCTCAGATCGGTGACGAAAAGCTCGGACATCCGGTCGCGAAAACGCGCCTCGAAGTCCGCGCCCAGTGGTCGTTCGATCCTGCGCTCGATGTCGCTTAGCGTTTCGTGCATGCGCCGTCCGCGATAGCGCACGACGAGTTCTTCCAGCGGCTCGTCCAATTCCGGCAACAGCTCCAGCAGCGCCTGCCCTCCGAGCCGCTCGCTGTCGACGAGCGTGCCGTCCAAATCGAATATCACCAGTGTGCTGTCCATGCCGAAAACATCCCTAGAAGAAACTGTAGTGACGTAGGAGCGAGACGATACTTCCAAAGAAGAAGTGCGCCAGCTTTCTTCCCGGCAACCGCCGCACAGCCCTTCCGACATGCGCGAGTGCGGTTGGTTCAGCAGGCTCGGTTCGGCGAAAGGCTTATGGCGCCATCGACGGCGACGCGCACGCCTCACGCACGCAGCTGCGCAGCCAGCGATGCGCCGGGTCGGCATGCAGGCGCGGGTGCCAGAACATCGAAATCCTGATCTGCGGCATCGGTATCGGCAGCGCGAAGCTGAACATGCCTTCTCGCAATGTTCCGGTGTGCCGCTCCGGAACGGTGGCGATCAGATCCGAGGCGCGGGCAAGAGCCAGCGCGCTCGAGAACCCGCCGACGACGATCGCCACTTCCCTTTCGAACCCAGCCGCCGCCAGAGCCCCGTCCACCGGCCCCGCATTGAGGCCCGGCGGAGGGACATGCATGGATACGTCGACGTGCTGGCCTCCGGCATAAGCGGCAAGCGTGATCTCGGCGCCACTCAATGAATGCCCTTTACGCACCACGCCGACGAAGCGGTCGTGGAACAGAATCTGCGTGCGCAGCTCCTGCCCGGTACTCTCCCGCAGCACGCCCGTTTCCAGATCGACGGCGCCTTCGCGAAGCGACCCGCTGTCCTTGTCCGGCTTCTGCACGAAACGCAGGTGCACGCCGGGCGCCTCGGCACCGACGCGCGCAATCAGTGCGGGGCCGAAGTTCTCCACGAAGCCGTCGCCGGTCCGCAACGTGAAGGTCCGCACGAGCTTGCCCGGATCGACCTTCTCGGCAGGACTCAGCATCGCCTGAGCCTCCCGCACCAGCTCCCCAACCCTGTTCCGAAGCTCGATCGCCCTCGGCGTGGGAACAAGACCGCGTCCGGAACGGACCAACAATGGATCACCCGTCGTCTCCCGCAGCCGGGCCAGGGATCGGCTCATAGCGGATGGGCTCAGATGCAGCCTTCGCGCAGCGCGTGCAACGCTGCCCTCATCGAGCAGCGCATCGAGGGTGATGAGCAGGTTGAGGTCGGGGTACGACATGCGTCCGACCATAGCACAGAGATTCTCCGATATGGCGTCAGACGCACGCATGGAGTGCAACTCATGCGTCTTCCGCAATATCAGTCTCGGGCTTATCTTGAACCCATGATGTTCGAGAGTTCCGGACGCCGGAGCCGGCATGCAATCCAACGACGAGAGATAAAGACCATGACGACGGAAAACGAAACGCCCTCAGTAAATTCCGAACGCGACTACTGGAACCAGCGTTATGCGGCAAAGGAACTCATCTGGACTGCCGAAGCCAATCGCTTCGTAGCCGAGGAAACCGGATCGCTCACGCCCGGAGAGGCTCTGGATCTTGCCGCAGGCGAAGGCCGCAACGCCGTATGGCTGGCGGAACAAGGCTGGCATGTGCATGCCGTCGACCTGTCCGACGTCGCCATCGAAAAGGCCAGGCAACTGGCCGCAGGACGGAATGTCGCCGACCGCATCGACTTTCAGGCTGCCGATTTGAATAACTATGAGCCCCGCAGAAGCGACTTCGATCTGGTCATGCTGATCTACCTGCAGATTCCGCAGTCCGAACTGCGCCCCATCATCACGCGAGCGGCAAGCGCGGTGGCGCCGGGCGGTACTTTTCTACTCGTCGCGCACGACTCGTCGAACCTGGAGCAAGGCTACGGCGGGCCTCAGAACCCCGAGGTGCTCTACACCGCCGATCAGGTAATCCCTGCGTTGGAAGGTCAATTCGACATCGAAAGAGCAGGAGTGGCGGAGCGCCCCGTGAAGACCGATGCCGGCGTCAAAGTCGCGCTCGACTGCGTCGTGCGGGCCAGACGACATAGCTGACAGTTCGGCGACGGCATCGCTCTGTGGTCAACGATCGAAATATTCTCAACATCATGGCTTGTGTTGCTTCCGCCTGTCTTACGACCTGAGGGGCAGCTGCGGCAGAGTCATTAAACCCAGCGTCGGATTTGGCGGACACCTCACCAACAACCTGTTTCGCGTCGAGGCCGACGGGGTCGAGATCCCCTATCGGGGGATGATGGCAAAGCGGGCGGCACCGGCTGATTTCCTGCAGCTGAAGCCTTTGCAAACATACCGCGTCAAACTGGATCTATCTGCGGATTAGGACATTCCCCAGGCAGCCAGAATGATCGAAGTGCGGTTCGAGCATACCAACCATTTCTCCGTAGACGCTTTTCAGCTCTATTCGCCCAGAACCCTGTCTATCCGAACCTTCTCGGCTAGACATCTCAGTCCGGCGTAGCCCGCGCTTCCAGGCTTCACGACGAGGCTTGTTTTTCCATTCTGGCGGTCGCTGCAAAGCAAGCAGATAAATTGTTTCGGCCAGTAATTCCATGATCTGTTCCCAGATTGTCGGTCCTCCTGCCCGACAATCTGGGCGACTTGCGCTCGTTGCTCAAACGACTTTACCATCCACTTTGGATAACTATTGGTTATGTGAAATGCGGCGTGGACGCCTCCCCCTAACGGCATTGCGAGCGTTCGAGGCTGCCGGCAGAGCCGAAAGCATCTCTCTGGCCGCAGCGGAACTCTGCGTTTCACAGGCGGCCGTCAGCCGCCAGATCAAGGTTCTCGAAGCGCAAACCGGCGTTATGCTCTTCGAGCGTATTCATCGCGGAGTTCGCCTGACACCCGAAGGGCTGCGGCTGCTCAATACCCTCACGCAGGCTTTCGACGGAATCGACAATGCGCTCGGCGAGATCCGCAGACCAACGGTAGAAACGATTTCAGTAAGTGCGGATCCGTCCTTCGCTATCTGCTGGCTCGCTCCGAACCTGTCTGCCTTTTATGAGATCGCACCCAATGCCGACGTGGTTCTGAACGCGGATATGCGTATCGTCGAATTCGGCAATGACGGGACAACCCTCGCGATCAGATACGCAAAAGAGCGCTCCAGCTGGCCTAGAACCGAGGCGCGCAAACTTTGCGACACGCATCTTTCCGCCTACCTTTCGCCTGCGCTAGCCGAATCAGTCGACCTCAATGCGCCCCCGAGCCTCTTGCCCCTACCCCGTCTTCACGAGGACAGTCGTGATGACTGGCGCAATTGGTTCACCGCCGCCGGCGTTGCGCCGCCTACAGCAGAGCGCGGCACGATGTTCAATGACAGTGCGGTGATGCTACAGGCCGCGATTAGCGGTCAAGGCGTTGCACTGGTCGACGACCTCTTCGCCGTAAACGCCTTGGCACGAGGTGATCTGATCAGGCCTTTCGACATCTCCATCTCAGGTGGGTCGTACTGGCTGGTAAGTCGTAGCTTCAATGGCCTATCCAACGGAGCACGAAGCTTTGCCGATTGGCTTGTGAACGCCCTCGTGACGGACAGATAGCTCGCCCCCGTTTCGGCCTATGTGCCGCCAGCGATCCGCGCGAGTCCACCCTGATCAAAGGGCAGGCAGTTTCCTGTCAGCAAGCGCACACAGATAGGCCATACACAGCAAGGTCGTCTGCTCGCTCAAGGTGTCGTCGCCCAGTCGATGCAACATGGCGTTGTGCTCGAGCAGGGACCGGGTAACGCCACTCATGGCTCCCCGCAGGATGAAAACGGCTGTCGGCAGATCGTCGAAATGGGCGTCACGGACACTGGCCAACGCACCGGTGATGGCCGAGTTGATGCGATTGCCGGTATGGCCAACCAACTCCGTTGCATTGAGTGCGGTCCGTTTTGGCCGACATATAGGCGTGAACGATGCTTGCCGTCACACCGTTCAGGTTCCGTCCGCGGCAGTCACGGCAAGCAGATTCGACTTTCGTGGCGACGTCATTCAGGTGATGCTCGAGGAGCGAGTACAGCAAGGCGTGCTTGTTCGGGAAGTACTGGTACAACGTTCCCACCGAGACCCCCGCCCGTTCGGCCACGCGTGTGGTAGTCAGCCGCCGCAGCCCCTGGGTCAGCAGGACCTGAATGGTCGCTTCGTAAATCGCCGCCACGGTAGCCTCTGAGCGGGCCTGACGCGGCATCTTCCTTGGCCTGAGGCTGTTGGTATCGGCAGTTTTCATATGCGAATGCAAAAACCGAACAATCCTTCATAAAATTCCGACTCTACAGCAAGCCGAGCCGATTTCTCAAAGGAGGATTGTCGTGTCGGAAACGCCCCGCATTGCACTGATCACCGGAGCCAACAAAGGCATCGGCCTTGAAACCGCGCGCAGAATAGGCCAAGCAGGCTTACGCGTACTACTGGGCGCCCGCAAGCCCGCGCTGGGCGAAGCGGCTGCGGCCGTGCTCGCAAGCGAAGGACTCGATGCCCGGTTCATCCATATCGATCTGAACGCCCCGGAGACGCTGACTTCGGCAGCATCCGCCATCGAATCGGAGTTCAGCCGGCTCGACGTACTGGTAAACAATGCCGGCATTACCGATCGCGCCGACGGCTCTCCCGGACGCGCCAGTCCGGAAGCGGTAAGGCGCATTTTCGAGACGAATGTGCACGGATCGCTCGCCGTGATCCAGGCGATGCTGCCCTTGTTGCGCCAGTCTTCATCGGCACGCATCGTCAACGTCTCGAGCGGACTCGGATCGCTCGCCTTGAATAGCGATCCGGACTGGGAGTTCTCAGGCGTTAAATTGTTCGGATACAACGCCTCCAAAGCCGCACTGAACATGCTGACTGCCCAGTTGGCCACGGAACTCGCTCCGAACGGCATCAAGGTCAATTCTGCCGATCCGGGATTTACAGCGACTGACCTCAACGGCCATCGCGGGTATCAAAGCGTCGAAGTGGGGGCCGA
>NZ_JARRQY010000063.1:0-16788 GCF_037381185.1 Acidihalobacter sp. | reverse complement strand
CACCGCGCTTAATTCGCGCTTCACTTCTATCATATTTTGTGCGGTTTTTCTAGCCTAACTAAATGAATCTGAAGTCTAAATGATCTCTGAATCCGGCGGAGCCTTCTATCTCGGCCAACTAACAATATACACCTGTGAAGGTGTATATTTCGGTTGATCCTAGGTGTATAACAGCTTTTGCCATTAGCTATCTATCTGTTTTTATATAATCAATTCGAAATAGAGGGCTTGTTGTATGGCTGAAAATACACCTCCGCCTAAACTTCTCGACCAAGTGCGTGATCTGCTTCGCACCAAACATTACAGCATCCGCACCGAAACTCAATATCTTCAATGGATTAGGCGTTTTATCCTGTTCCACGGAAAGAAGCATCCTCGCGAGATGGGGGCGCCCGAGGTTGAGGCGTTCCTAACGCATTTGGCGGTTCAGCGAAATGTGGCCGCATCCACGCAGAATCAGGCGTTGTCGGCTTTGCTGTTCCTGTATCGGGATGTGTTGAACATGGATCTACCTTGGCTTGAGGGCGTGACCCGTGCAAAGCGCCCGCAGCGCTTGCCCGTGGTGCTGACTCGCGATGAGGTTCAGGCGATCCTCGCGCGGATGTCCGGCGTCTACGGTTTGCTGGCCTCTTTGTTGTACGGGACGGGCATGCGCCTGATGGAATGCGTGCGTTTGCGCGTGCATGACGTGGATTTCGCTCGTAGTGAGATCATGATTCGCGACGGGAAAGGCGCGAAAGACCGGGTCACGATGCTGCCGGCGTCGGTCGTTCCTGCGTTGCAGGAGCATCTGCAGAAGCGACGGGCCTTGTTCGAGGACGATCTTCGCGCGGGCAAGGCTTCGGTCTATCTGCCGTATGCATTGGCGGAAAAATATCCGAACGCTCCGGCGGAGTGGGGATGGCAGTATGTTTTCCCTGCAGGCAGTTATTCGGTGGATCCGCGCAGCGGCGTCGAGAGGCGACACCACATCGACGAGAAGCTGCTGCAGCGTGCGATGAAAAAGGCCGTTCAGGCTGCGGGTATCGTCAAGCCCGCGACGCCGCATACCTTGCGCCATTCCTTCGCTACGCATCTGCTCGAGCGCGGTCAGGATATTCGTACCATCCAGGAATTGCTCGGCCATAAGGATGTGGCCACGACGATGATATATACGCATGTGGTGAACAAAGGCGGGCGTGGCGTGGTCAGTCCTTTGGATATGTAGACCGGATAAATCGACTCTGGAGCAGATGAAAATGACCGACATCCGCATCGGCCACGGCTATGACGTACATGCCTTCCAGGAAGGCGACCACTTAATGCTGGGCGGTGTGCGCGTGCCGCACGACCGGGCGTTCAAGGCGCATTCGGATGGCGACGTGCTGATCCATGCGCTGTGCGACGCGCTGTTGGGCGCCGCCGCGCTGGGCGATATCGGCAGGCATTTCCCGGACACGGATCCGCGCTACGCGGGTGCGGACAGCCGGGCGCTGCTGCGCGAGGTACGCCAACTGCTGGAGGAGGGCGGCTGGCTGGTCGGCAACGTGGACTGCACGGTGATTGCGCAGGCCCCCAGGCTGGCGCCGCATGTGGAGTCGATGCGCGAGCATCTGGCGGCCGATCTGGCGGTGGATGTGTCGCGGGTGAACGTGAAGGCGACCACGACGGAGCGGCTGGGCTTTGCGGGCCGCGAAGAGGGCGTGGCCGCGCACGCGGTGGTGCTGATCGAGCGCGCCTGAGCCCGGCTGCGGCGCGTCGGCTGCCGGGGCGTGTCCCGGCAGGCCCGGAAAGCGTATACTTCTGCGCTTTTCCGAGTTGGCTTTCAAGGGGCTGCCGATGTTCTCCATCCACATGAGCATTTCCGATTACGATCCCGAGTTGTGGGGCGCCATCGAGGGCGAGGCGCGGCGTCAGGAGGAATACGTCGAGCTGATCGCCTCGGAAAACTACGCCAGCCCGCGCGTGCTCGAAGCCCAGGGTTCGGTGCTCACCAACAAGTACGCCGAGGGCTATCCCGGCAAGCGCTACTACGGCGGTTGCGAATTCGTCGACGTCGCCGAGCGCCTGGCCATCGATCGCGCCAAGCAGCTGTTCGGCGCCGACTACGCCAACGTGCAGCCGCACTCCGGTTCTCAGGCCAATGCCGCCGTCTACATGGCGCTGCTCAATCCCGGCGACAAGGTGCTGGGCATGAGCCTGGCGCACGGCGGGCATTTGACTCACGGTGCCAAGGTGAACTTCTCCGGCCGCATCTACGACGCCGCCCAGTACGGCATCGATGCGGAGAACGGCGAGATCGACTACGAGCAGGTACGTACCCTGGCGCTGGAGCATCGCCCGAAAATGATCGTCGCCGGCTTCTCGGCCTACTCGCGCATCGTCAACTGGCAGCGTTTCCGCGACATCGCCGACGAGGTGGGAGCCTATCTGATGGTCGATATGGCGCATGTGGCTGGCCTGGTCGCGGTGGGCGAGTACCCGAGCCCGGTGGCCATCGCCGACGTGACTACCTCGACCACGCACAAGACCCTGCGCGGCCCGCGCGGCGGCATCATCCTGGCCAAGGCCAACCCCGAGATCGAGAAGAAGCTGAACTCGTTGGTCTTCCCGGGCACCCAGGGCGGTCCGCTGATGCACGTCATCGCGGCTAAGGCGGTGGCCTTCAAAGAGGCGTTGGAGCCTGGCTTCAAGGAGTATCAGCAGCAGGTGATCGTTAACGCACGCGCCATGGCCAAGGTGTTCATCGAGCGCGGCTACGACGTCGTCTCCGGCGGTACAGACAATCATCTGATCCTGGTCAGCCTGATCGCCAAGGGCCTGACCGGCAAGGATGCCGAGGAGGCGTTGGAGCGGGCGCATATCACCACCAACAAGAATGCCGTGCCCAACGATCCGCAGAAGCCCTTCATCACCAGTGGCCTGCGCATCGGCACGCCGGCTTCCACCACACGCGGCTTCGGTGCAGCCGAATGTACCGAGTTGGCAGGCTGGATGTGCGACGTGCTCGACAACCTGGGCGACGAATCCGTGGTCGAGCAGGTCAAGACCAAGGCCATGGACCTGTGCCGCCGCTTCCCCGTGTACGGGAAGTGAGCGGCGGCGAGCGCTGAGAACCGATGCGCTGCCCCTTCTGCCAGCATCCGGACACGCGAGTCATCGACTCGCGTCTGGCCGGCGAGGGCGATCAGGTGCGCAGGCGGCGCGAGTGTGCTGCTTGCGGCGAGCGCTTCACGACGTACGAAACCGCCGAGCTGTCGCTGCCGCGCGTGATCAAGCGCAGCGGCGCCCGCGAGCCCTTCAACGAGGACAAGCTGCGCCGTGGCATGCTGTTTGCGTTGGAAAAACGCACGGTGCCGACCGAGAAGGTCGAGGAGGCGCTCAGCCGGATCAAGCGCCACGTGCTCGCCTTGGGTGAGCGCGAGGTCGAGGCCAGCCGCCTCGGCGACTGGGTGATGGAGGAGCTGCTCGCGCTGGACGAGGTTGCCTACATTCGCTTCGCCTCCGTGTACATGAGCTTCGAGGACGTCACCGCCTTCAGGGAGGTGATCGATCGTTTGGAGTGCGAGCCTTCGCCGGAGGCACGCAAGTCCCAGCTCGGGCTGCTGGAGGGCGGCGAGGACGGCAACGTCGATGACGACTGAGTCGTCCGCTTCGCGGTTCTCCGCGACCGACTCCGCCCATATGGCGCGCGCGCTGCGGCTCGCCCGCCGCGGCCTTTACACCACACACCCCAATCCCCGCGTCGGTTGCGTGCTGGTGCGTGACGGGGAAGTCGTCGGCGAGGGTTGGCACGAGCGTACCGGCGAGCCGCACGCCGAGGTCAACGCCCTGCGCTCAGCCGGCGAACGCGCCCGCGGCGCCACCGCCTACGTTACCCTGGAACCCTGCAGTCATCACGGGCGTACGCCGCCGTGCAGCGATGCGCTGCTCAAGGCCGGCGTGACACGCGTGGTCGCGGCGATGCGCGATCCCAACCCGCGTGTGGCCGGACAGGGACTGGCTCGTCTGGCCGCCGCTGGCGTGGAGACGGTCGGCGGTCTGATGCAGGCCGAGGCCAGGGCGCTCAATCCCGGTTTCATCAGTCGCATGGAGCGTGGCCGCCCATGGGTGCGCATCAAGAGTGCGACGAGTCTGGACGGACGCACCGCCATGGCCTCGGGTGAAAGCCAGTGGATCACCGGCGCCGAGGCGCGCGCCGACGTGCAGTGCTGGCGTGCGCAGGCCGACGCCGTTCTGACCGGCAGCGGTACGGTGCTGGCCGATGATCCGTCGCTCAACGTGCGTCTCGATGCCGCTGCGCTGGATATCGACGGTGAGGTACGCCAGCCCTTGCGTGTGGTGCTGGATAGGCAGTTGCGCACGCCGCCAACGGCGCGTCTTCTGGATCTTCCGGGTGGTGTGCTGCTGTTTGCCGGTCCGGCGGGAGCCGCGCGCCGTGGCGCCCTGGAGGCCAGTGGTGCCGAGGTCTGCGCAGTGGCGACGGATGGCTGCGGACTGGATCTGGAAGCCGTGCTGCGCGAACTGGCCGCACGCGAGATCAATGAGGTGCATGTCGAGGCCGGCGCACAGCTGTCGGGTGCGCTGATCGCCGCCGGACTGGCCGACGAGCTTCTGTTGTACGTTGCGCCAAGCTTGCTGGGCGACACCGGCCGGGGGGTGTTCGCCCTGCCGGGGCTGGAGTGCCTGAGCGAGCGGGTGGAGCTGGACGTGCGCGAAATCAGACGAATAGGGCGGGACTGGCGAATTCTGGCGGGATTCGAGAGGAATCCGGCGCAGTAGGTTGGGGCGAGCGCAGCGAACCCCAACATTGGGTCACCGGGTATTCAATGCATCGTTGGGGGGAGTCCCTCACCCCAACCTACGCAGTATCGACATGGGTTGATAGGGAGTAGGTCATGTTCACAGGCATCATTCAGGCGGTCGGAAAGATCGGGCGCATCGAGCCACAAGGGGCCGACAGTCGACTGTTCGTCGAGACCGGCTCGCTGGATCTGCATGAAGCTGCGCTGGGCGACAGCATCGCGGTGAACGGCGTTTGTCTGACGGCCATCGAGTACGACGGCGCACGCTTCGCCGCCGACGTATCCGGAGAGACGCTGGCGCGCACCACGCTGGGCGGCCTGAAACCGGGCTCCGAAGTGAACCTGGAGTTGGCGCTGCAGCCGACCACGCGTCTGGGAGGGCATCTGGTGAGCGGCCACGTCGACGGCGTCGGCGAGATCGTCGAGCGCCGCGCCGATGGCCGCTCGGTGTACTTCGCGGTCCGTGCCCCCGAGCGTCTGGCGCGCTACATAGCGGAGAAGGGTTCGATCTGCATCGACGGCATCAGCCTGACGGTCAACGGCGTACACGGCGCGCAGTTCGACGTGAACATCGTGCCGCACACGCTGCAGGAGACCACGCTGCATGCCGCGCGTGTCGGACAGAAGGTCAACCTGGAGGTCGACGTCATCGCCCGTTACCTCGAGCGCTTGCTGCTCGGCGACGAGGCGGCCAAGACGGACGGCGGAGGCATTACGCACGAACTGTTGGCGCGCCAGGGGTTCTTGCAGGACTGAGATTGAAAAGGCCCTGGGATGCGGGAGGGCAGCCGATCGATCGCCCCGAGCTGAATTCCATCGCCTCCGAAGGCATTCCCCCTATAGAGAAAGTTATGGCTCTCAACAGTATCGAGGAAATCCTGGAGGACCTGCGCCAGGGCAAAATGGTCATCATCATGGACGATGAGGATCGCGAGAACGAAGGCGATCTGCTGATGGTCGCCTCGCTGGTGCGTCCCGAGGACATCAACTTCATGGCGCGCTACGGTCGCGGCCTGATCTGCCTGCCCATGACGCGCGAGCGCTGCCGTCAGCTGAAGTTGCCGCTGATGGTGGAGACGACCGGCGACCAGCACGGCACCAACTTCACCATTTCCATCGAGGCGGCCGAGGGCGTGACCACCGGCATCTCGGCCTACGACCGCGCGCATACCGTGCGCAGCGCTGTGGCGCCGGATGCGGGGCCGTCCGACATCGTGCAGCCGGGGCATATCTTTCCGCTGATGGCGCAGCCGGGCGGTGTGCTCACCCGCGCCGGGCATACCGAGGCCGGCGTCGACCTGGCGCGGCTCGCCGGCTTCGAGCCGGCGGCGGTCATCGTCGAAGTGCTCAACGAGGACGGCAGCATGGCGCGCCGCCCCGACCTCGAAATCATTGCCGCCGAGCACGATCTGAGGATCGGTACCATTGAGGACCTGATCCGCTATCGACTGGTCAACGAATGCACCATCGAGTGCGTGGCCGAGACCGAGGTGCAGACCGAATTCGGCGAGTTCCGCCTGCGCGCCTACCGCCAGCTCGGCGACCGCAACGTGCATCTTGCGCTGAGCCGCGGCGAAATCGATCCCGAGCGCCCCACGCTGGTGCGCGTGCACGTCACGGACGAGCTGGCCGATCGCGTGCCCTTCGTTTCCGCCCCCTTCGGCTGGCCGCTGCGCAATGCGCTGCAGCGCGTGGGCGAGGAAGGCGGCGTGGTGGTGGTGCTGGCGGGCGAGGAGGATCCGCAGGCGCTGGTGCGCCGTATCCGCGGTCTGGCCCTGCAGGCGGCGGAGGACAGTCAGGATGCGGACGAGGCGGAGGAACGCCCGCAGGACCTGCGCACGCACGGCATCGGCGCGCAGATCCTGCGTGATCTCGGCGTGCGTCGCATGCGTCTGCTCAGTGCGCCCAAGCGAATGCATGGTCTCGGCGGCTTCGGTCTCGAAGTGGTGGAGTATGTGCACGATTGAGCCGATAACTTCGCGAAACCGCAGGGGATAAGTCATGACTTGGCCGGCCTCCACGCCACCGGCGCCGTACTACGTGGTGATTTTCACGTCCCTTCGCAGCGAGATTGACGACGGCTATGCGCGGACGGCGCAGCGCATGGAAGAGCTGGCCGCCGGGCGGCGGGGGTTCCTCGGCATCGAATCCGTGCGCGAAGGCGCGCAGGGCATCACGCTGTCGTATTGGAGCGACCTCGAAGCGATCCGCGAGTGGAAGGCGGACCTGGAACATGTCGAGGCGCAACGCCTTGGCCGCGAGCGCTGGTACGAGCGTTACAGCGTTCGCGTCGCCAGGGTGGAGCGGGCCTACGATTTCGGCTGAAACAGGCCCTGGCTGTGGGGCCCGCTCAGCCCCGGCACGTCCCGTGCATAGTGCTGCGTGGGATGGCAACGGAACAAGGACTGGACAATGAAACTGGACAGCGTGCGGGCCGGTCACGTCGAAGTCGATCTCGCCTTACTGTTCGGCGAGGAACAGGCGTCGGCCTTGCGCGTCCGCCTCGACGGACTGCTTACCGAACACGCATTGCAGCGCGATGCCGACAAGCCGCCGCTCGAGGCGTTGAGCGAGCGCGATGCGGTGCTGATCACCTACGGCAATACCCTGTCCGCCGCCGGCGAGGCGCCGCTGGACACCTTGGGGCGTTTCCTCGGCGAGCATGTCGGCGATGCGGTGAGCATCGTCCACCTGTTGCCGATATTTCCGTACAGCTCCGATGACGGCTTTTCCGTGGTCGACTACCGCACGGTGAATCCCGAACTGGGCGACTGGAGCAACGTGCGAGCGCTGGCGGAGCACTACGGCCTGGCCCTGGATCTGGTCCTGAACCATTGTTCGCGCAGCCATCACTGGTTCCATGACTTTCTCGCCGGTCGGCCGAACGCGAAGGACTGGTTCATCGAGGCCGATCCGCACGAACCGGCGCTGGGATTGGTTACGCGGCCGCGCAGTACGCCGCTGCTGACGCCGGTGGACGTCAGCGGGCGCGGGCGGCGCTGGATCTGGACGACCTTCAGCCCGGACCAGGTCGACCTGAATTTCCGCAACCCCGAAGTGCTGCTGGCTTTCGCCGAGATTCTGCTGTTGTACATGCGCCAGGGTGCCCGCCTGCTGCGCCTGGATGCGGTGGCCTACGTCTGGAAAACGCTGGGCACGCCCTGCACGAGCCTGCCGGAGGTGCACGCGGTGGTGCGCATTCTGCGCGCGCTGGTGGACACCGCCGAGCCGGGCACGCTGCTGCTGACCGAGACCAACGTGCCCAGCGCGGAAAACCTGAGCTATCTGGGGCAGGGCGACGAGGCGCATCTGGTCTACCAGTTCAGCCTGCCGCCACTGCTGCTGCACGCGTTGTGGCGCGGCGAGACCGGCGTGTTGCAGACCTGGCTCGCCGAGTTGCCGGAGCCGCCGTCCGGCACCGCCTATCTCAACTTTACCGCGTCGCACGACGGCGTCGGCCTGCGTCCGCTCGAGGGGCTGATCGACGAGGCCGAACGCGACGCCATGCTGGCCGACATGCGTACGCGCGGCGGTTTCGTGTCGCCCCGGCGCATGCCGGACGGCCGCGAATCGCCCTATGAACTGAACATCAGCTATCTCAGCGCACTGGCCGGCGACGACGGCGAGGACATGCAACTGGCCCGCTTTCTGCTTACGCAGACCCTGGCGCTGAGTCTGCGAGGGCTGCCGGCACTGTACATCCACTCCCTGCTGGGCACGCCGAACGACATGCACGGTGTCGAGCAGACCGGCCAACTGCGTGCGATCAATCGCCGGCGCTGGGACTGGGGCGAGCTGAATCACCTACTGGGACAGCCGGAGACGGTACATTCGCGCTGCCTTCGCGAACTTACGCGGCGCCTGCGCCTGCGCGCCGGGCAAGCGGCCTTCGATCCGCAGGCGGCGCAGTCGGTGCTGGATTTGGGCGTCGAACTGCTGGGTGTGCTGCGTACCGCCGCCGACGGCCGGCGTGTGCTGTGTCTGTTCAACTTCACCGGCGAGCGTCGGCGGATTGCGCTCGATGCTCTGCCGTCCGACCTGAATGACGCCGAGGATCTGCTGGGTTCGCGCGCGGCGCTGCGTCTGGGAGCCGAACTGGAACTCGAGCCCTACGCCGCCGTTTGGTTGCCGGCTGGCGTTGGGGTTTGATGCCGACGGCGGAGAGGGGCTGATATCTTCCCTGGAACCGCGGCTTCCGACGCGTCGCACCGCCGTTCAGGCTTCCGCGGCGTCGCGCGCCACCGCTTCGCAGAGCGCTTCCGGGATGTCCGGCAGAGCGCTGACCACGCGGCTCCAGTTGGAGATGTAGGCTGGCTCGAAGGGGGTGGCGAGATAGGCTTCGCCGGCTTCGATGACCGCGCGCGAAAATGTTTCGACCGCGACTTCCTCGTCGTGGAAACTGAATCCGAGGCCGTTGAGGCGTGCGTCCGATTGGTAGTGCTGAATCATGTCCAGGGCGCCGCGCAGGTAGGAGGCCTTCAGCGCACGGAACATCTCGGGCGTTAGGGTCACGCCCTCGGTGGCCAGCTTGCGGTAGATCGACAGCGCGATCTCGCGGCTCATGCGTGCCAGGCCTTGTGAGGCGTCTTCGGGCGAGAGCGCCTGGTGCTTGTGGTCGTAGCGCTCTGCGATGTCGACCTGACAGACCTGCTTGGCGTTGAGGTTGCGGTAGACCTCGGACAGCAGGCCGATCTCCAAGCCCCAGTTGGCCGGAATCCGTAGCTGGGAGATGTCGCTGGCATCGACTGCGAATTCGCCGGACAGCGGATAGCGGAAGGCGTCCAGAAACTCCAGATAGTCGAGCGGGCCGAGCACGCGCTTGAGCGCGCGCAGCAGCGGCGTCAGGAACAGGCGCGACACGCGGCCGCCGAGGCGCTCGCCGTCGGTGCGTGCGTAATAACCCTTGCAGAAGCGGAAGCCCACGTCGGCGGCGACCGGATAGAGCAGCTTGGCGGGCAGGGCGCGGTCGTAGGTGAGGATGTCGGCGTCGTGCACCGCCACCACCTCGGCCATGCCGCAAGTGGTGGCGAAGCCCAGGCAGTACCAGACGTTGCGCCCCTTGCCGGGTTGGCCGGGGGAGAGTCCGGCGGAGGCCAGGCGCTCGTCGACCTCGCGCAGGCGCGGGCCGTCGTGCCACAGCAGATGTACGGTCTGCGGCAGGCGCGAAAAGAACTCGCGGGCATGCAGGTACTCGTCGCGATCGGCCTGATCCAGGCCGATGATGACGGTCGAGAGATAGGGGATGCCGGCGATGACTTCGAGCATGGGGCCCAGGGCGGGGCCCTGGAGTTCGGAATACAGCGAGGGAATGATCAGCGCCAGCGGTCGGCGGCGGGCGATGCGGGTGAGTTCCGCCTCCAGTGATTCCAGCGATCGGGTGCCGAGGTTGTGCAGCGTAGCGATGGGGCCGTTCTGGTGGAAGTCGCTCATCCGATGACTCCTAGCTGATGAAGGGCTTCGAGCCAGCCTTCCGGGCCGGCTCGTGAGGTGCGCAGGCAGTCGACGTCGTCGCCGATCGGCCGCGGGCCGGGCAGGCAGGCGGCGAGGTCCGCGAATGCGAGCAATTTGCGGTCGTTGGGCGCGTCGCCGAGGGCGACGACGCGTGGTCGGCGACTGGATGTGGATGGACGCCAATGGCGCAGCAGCGCATGGGCGCCGTCCGCCTTGTCGGCACCGTGCGGAAGCACGGTGAAGAAGCGTCCGCCGCCGATGCCGGTAAGCCCGGCCTGATGCAGAGCGCTCATGAAGGCCGGTGGTGGTTCGCCACGCCAGCTCAGGGGCTCGCTGGCCAGGCGCATCCGCGCAGCAAGCGCCTGCGGCGGTGTGAGGTCGGTGCGGCGCATCAGTTCGGCCAGGCTCCAGTCGCCGAAGCCCGGCATGTCGAGTTCGAATTCACGACGTAGCTGGCGTACGGCGAAGCGCACCTGCGCGTAGCTTTGCGCCGTCAGCCGGCGTACGCGCCAGCAGCCCGGCCGGGTCGGCAGGCAGAGTGCCGCACCATTTTCGACCACGGCGGGGCCATGTACGCCCCAGCCGCGCAGCAGCGCGATCGTTTCGGCCGCAGTCTTGCTGGTCGCCGGCACGACGGCGATGCCGCGCGCCCGTACGCGGGCCACGGCGGCGCCGGCGGGCCCGGGTCCTCTCGCGTCGAGCAGGGTGTGGTCGAGGTCGGTGAAGATCACCGTGTTGCTGGGGGCTTGCACGCTCATGGCGCGGTTACCTGCAACTTTGGTGCCTGCCGTGGTGAGGCGGGGGCGATGCTGTGTCCAACGCTTCCTGGGTGCATCGTTTTGGTGCGTTGCGCACTTTATTGGTGTGTTAGCAGGGTTGCGAGTGAGCTGCAGTGGCGAGCAGGCGTTTTTCCTGTTCCGCGTGATCCTCGGGAGAGTTGACGTTGGCAAAGGCCTCGGCTTCGTCCGAGAAGTCCACTGCAATGCAGCGGTTGCGCGCGAGCCAGAGTTCCATCTTGCGGTCGCCAGCGAGCAGGTAGTCGCTGAGCGACGCCAGCAGTTCGCGCCGCAGCAGGGCGAATACCGGGTGCATGCGCTGGCCGTCGTGGGCCACGGCGGCGTCGGCCTGCTGCTCCTGCAGTGCGTGGTAGAGCCGCTGCGCGAGATCCGCGGGCGGAGCGGGGCTGTCGCAGGGCAGCGTCAGCAGCAGAGGGGTGTCGATCTGTGCCAGCGCGGTGGCGACGCCGGCCAGCGGCCCCTGGAAATCGTTCAGTTCGTCGCTGAATACCGGGTGGCCCAGGCGGGCATAGCTGCTGCGATTGCGGTTGGCATTGATGATGACCCGGCCGACCTGCGGGGCGATGCGGGCCAGCACATGTTCCACCATGCTGCGCCCGGCAATGTGTACCAGTCCCTTGTCTTCTCCACCCATGCGCCGGCCTTCTCCGCCGGCCAGGATGACCGCCGTGATGCTGTCGCGTTCATCGTCGGAAAGTGTGCTCACCAGGAAGCCTCCATGCGGCATAGGATAACGGTAGGCGGCGGCGCGTCTGCAATCAAGACCATTGAGAAACGTCCGTGGTTCCATCTTGCGGTTGCGGCACTGAGGTTCGTCGATGTCTCGTACGCGCTAGGCAAGCGCTTTTTCATATGTCGAACGTTCCGTAAAAACGCGTTTCCTGCCGAGGTTTGACGCGGGTTGCGAACGGTCACTGTGGTATCATGCGCGCCTTCCGGTGAAGGCGGTATTCAAGCGAGAAGGGATATGTCGCAAGTAAAGGTTTTCGAGGGCGATTATGCTGTCGGCAAGGCGCGGTTTGGCATTGCGCTGGCGCGCTTCAACGGTTTCATCGTCGAGCGCTTGCTGGAAGGCGCGCTGGACGCTCTGAAGCGCCATGGTGTGGCCGAGGCCGAGATCGAGGTGGTGCGCGTGCCCGGTGCCTTCGAGCTGCCGCTGACGGTGCAGGCGATGGCACGGCGCGAGCGCTACGATGCCGTCATCGCGCTGGGCGCGGTGATTCGCGGTGCGACGCCCCATTTCGACTATGTGGCCGCCGAGAGCGCCAAGGGCCTGTCCAGCGTGGCGCTGGCCAGCGGGCTGCCCGTCATCAACGGCGTGCTGACCACGGATACGATCGAGCAGGCCATCGAGCGCGCCGGCACCAAGGCCGGCAACAAGGGCTGGGATGCCGGCATGACCGCGCTGGAAATGGTCAGCCTGTTGAAGCGCCTGAATGGCTGAGTCGATGGAGCAGGATTCTGCGCGGCGCCTGTCGCAGGCCCGTCACGCGGCGCGCCGCGTGGCCCTGCAGGCCTTGTATCAGTGGCAACTGACGGGGGACAGTCCGAAGGACATCCTCGCCCAGTTCCGCGAGGAGCGCCCCCTCAAGGGTGCCGATCTGGACTATTTCAGGGAGCTTACGCTCGGCGTGCCCGAGGAACTGGCGCGGCTGGATGCCGCCGTCGAGCCCTTCCTCGATCGGCCGATGGATCGTGTCGATCCGGTCGAGCGCGCCGTTCTGCGCCTGGCGACCTACGAGCTGATGCAGTGCCTGGACGTACCCTATCGCGTCGTCATCAACGAGGCTGTCGATCTGGCCAAGGTATTCGGCGCCGAGCAGGGTCACCGCTTCGTCAACGGCGTGCTGGACAAGGCCGTGCGCAGTCTACGCGAGGCGGAGATCAACGCCGCCCGCTGACGGCCCGTCGCGCGATCATTCGAGCGCTTTCGCCGTGCATTCCGAATTCGATCTGATAGACCGCTGGTTCAAACCTTCCGCCCGGCGCGCCGACGTCGAGCTGGGCATTGGTGATGACGCGGCGCTATTGAGAGTGCCGGACGGCCAGCGTCTGGTCGTCACGGTCGACACCCTGGTTGCCGGCGTGCATTTTCCGCTGGAGACCGACGCGTTTTCCGTCGGACACAAGGCGCTGGCGGTGAATCTGAGTGATCTTGCGGCGATGGGCGCCGATCCGGCCTGGGTCACGCTGGCGCTGACCCTGCCGCAGGCGGACGAGGATTGGCTCGGCGGCTTCGCGCGCGGTTTCCTGGAATTGGCAGAGAGCAACGGGGTCAGCCTGGTCGGCGGTGACACCACGCGCGGACCCTTGTCGGTGACGGTGCAGGCCATGGGCTTCGTGCCGGCTGGATTCGCCTTGCGGCGCGACGGCGCCAAGCCCGGCGATGCGATCTGCGTGACCGGTACGCTGGGTGACGCCGGATTGGGATTGGCCTGGGTGCAGGGGCGCCGTACGCTCGACGAGGGAATCGGGTGGGAGTTGGCTGCGCGTCTGGATCGGCCGACGCCACGCGTCGGGGCAGGGCTGGCATTGCGCGGCATCGCGGCGGCGGCGATAGACGTCTCCGACGGTCTGGCCGCAGATCTCGGTCATGTGTTGCAGGCCAGCGGCGTGGGGGCGAGCATCGACGTCGATTCCCTGCCGTTGTCTGAAGCGCTGCGGGCGCAGCCCGATGCCCGCGAACTGGCGTTGAGTTCCGGCGACGACTATGAATTGTTGTTCACCGCCGCTCCCGAGCACGAGCAGGAGGCCTTGGCGCGTGTGCAGGCGCAGGGGCTGCGTTGCACGGTCATCGGCCGTGTCGAAGCCGAGGCGGGGCTGCGCCTGGTGGATGCCGAGGGGCATCCTTACGCGCCGCCGGCGTCAAGCGGCTACGATCACTTTCAGGAGAGCGATTGATGCGTCCCTTCAAGCAACCGCCGGCCAAGGTGGTGTTCGGCAATCCGGCCCACTTTCTGGCCTTCGGATTCGGTTCCGGGCTGTCGCCGGTGGCGCCGGGTACGACGGGGACGCTGGCGGCGATTCCGCTGTTCGCGGCCTTCAGCTTCCTGCCGCTATGGGCGTATCTGGCGGCGACGGTGGTGGTGACGCTCGCCGGATTCTGGATTTGCGGACGCTCCTCCGAATTGCTCGGCGTGCACGATCACCGCGGCATCGTGTGGGACGAGATCGCCGGTTATCTGATCACCATGATCGGCGCGCCACTGGCCTGGCCGTGGGTATTGGCCGGATTCGTGCTGTTCCGCATTTTCGACGTGCTCAAGCCCTGGCCGGCGAACTGGGCCGACCGCCGCCTGCACGGCGGCGTGGGGATCATGCTGGACGACGTGTTCGCCGGAATCTATGCCCTGATCGTCATGCAGCTGGCCCTGCACTATCTGCCCCGGTTCGCCTGACAGTGGGCGGTGCTGACAGGCTGTTGAAATTCTACTCATGCGACGCGATAGCGCGTCAGAATCGGGCTCTTGTGCTCATTACACCCTGCAAGCTGCGCTTTTTGGCAGGCGGCTCCTCGTACCTGCTTGCTGCGAGGCTGCCGCGAATGCACTCACCCGAGCGCCAACAATAGCCTGTTAAAATCGCACTTTTCCCGAAAACCAACCTAAGTTGTATCTGACCATGACCGTACGTACCCGTTTCGCCCCGAGCCCGACCGGCTATCTGCACATCGGCGGTGCGCGCACCGCGCTTTTCTCCTGGCTGTATGCCCGGCGCCACGGCGGCGCCTTCGTGTTGCGGGTGGAGGATACGGACCTGGAGCGCTCCACGCAGGAGTCGGTCAACGCCATTCTCGAAGGTATGACGTGGCTGGGGCTGGACTACGACGAGGGACCTTTCTACCAGACGCATCGTTTCGATCGCTACCGCGAAATCGTTCGGCAGTTGCTGGATGCGGGGCATGCCTATCACTGCTACTGCAGTAAGGAAGAACTCGAGTCGATGCGCGAGCAGCAGCGCGCGCGAGGCGAAAAGCCGCGCTACGACGGCCGCTGCCGTGTGCGTACCGATGTGCCGAAGGGCGTCGAGCCGGTGGTGCGGTTCCGCAACCCGACCGAGGGACAGGTGGTCGTGGATGACCTCATTCACGGCCCTATCGTGTTCGACAACGCGGAACTCGACGATCTGATCATCGCCCGTTCGGACGGCACGCCGACCTACAATCTGACGGTGGTGGTCGACGACATGGACATGGGCATCACCCATGTCGTGCGCGGCGACGATCACATCAACAACACGCCGCGGCAGATCAACATCCTGCGGGCGCTGGGTGCGCCGACGCCGAAGTACGCGCATGTGGCCATGATTCTGGGTGAGGACGGCAAGAAGCTGTCCAAACGCCAGGGGGCGGCCAGCGTGATCGAGTACCGCGACATGGGGCTGCTGCCCGAGGCCGTATTGAACTACTTGGTGCGCTTGGGCTGGTCGCACGGCGATCAGGAAATCTTCACCCTGGACGAAATGATCGAGTATTTCGCGATCGAAGACGTCAACAAGGCGGCCTCGGCGCTCAACCATCAGAAGCTGCTGTGGCTGAACCAGCATTACCTGAAAAACAGCCCGGTCGAACACGTGGCGCGGCATCTGAGTTGGCATATGGGGCAGCAGGGGCTCGATCCCAGTACCGGCCCGGCTCTGGAGCGCGTGGTCGAAGCCCAGCGCGAACGGGCCAAGACGCTGGTCGAAATGGCGCAGAACAGTGCCTTCTTCTATCGCGATTTTGATGGCTACGACGAGAAGGCCGCAAGAAAGAACCTGACCGCGGATGCAGTGCCGGTGCTGCTGGACATGATCGGCGCCCTGAGCGATTTGGAGGAGTGGTCCGCAGCGGCCATTCACGGGCTTGTAGAGGCGCTCGCCGAGCGTTTGGAACTCAAGATGGGCAAGGTGGCTCAGCCGCTGCGCGTGGCCTGCAGCGGCGGTTCGGTGTCGCCTCCGATCGATATCACTCTGGAGTTGCTGGGGCGCGAATGCGTGCTCGAACGGCTGCAGCGCGCGATCGATTACATTCGATCCGAAACGGGGGTTGACGAGTCCGGGGAAGCTCATTAAAGTACGCGCTTCCCAACGCAACGGGGCTATAGCTCAGCTGGGAGAGCGCCTGCATGGCATGCAGGAGGTCGGCGGTTCGATCCCGCCTGGCTCCACCAAGTTTTGTAACGGGCTTTACAACGGTTTCTTGTCCCCATCGTCTAGAGGCCTAGGACACCGCCCTTTCACGGCGGCGACAGGGGTTCGACTCCCCTTGGGGACGCCACTCTTTTCTCCCAAGATTTTTCTCCTCAGACGGGCGAAACCCGCGCACCGGATTTCCGTGCGCTGTCACCTATAACGCTTGACGTTATATAACGCAGCGCGTTATATTCGTTGCGTGATTACGGGATTCAGGGATAAGGAAACCGAGAAGATCTGGCGCGGCGAAGTGTCACGGCGCCTGCCCAGGGCGATCCAGGAAGTCGCGCGGCGCAAGCTGCGCATGCTCAATAACGCCAGAAACCTGGAAGACTTGCGGGTACCGCCCGCGAATCGCCTCGAATCCTTACGGGGTGACCGCAAGGGCCAATACAGTATCCGGATCAATGCCCAGCGGCGGGTGTGTTTTGTCTGGGCCGCCGGGAATGCCGGCGAGGTTGAGATTGCGGATTATCATTAGCGGGAAATGGCATCATGAAAAAGACGCTGCCTAATATCCACCCCGGCGAAGTGCTGCTGGAAGAGTTTTTAAAGCCGATGGAGATCAGCCAGAACGCGCTGGC